>NZ_WTLC01000059.1:0-20976 GCF_011378875.1 Pseudoalteromonas sp. Z9A5 | reverse complement strand
AAGCCACATTACATGAGCCATGAGCGCGAAGTAAATTCGCACCTACGGGTTGGGTGTATGTATTGATGTAGGTGAGGTTTTACACCTCGCTTTTATTATTAAAGGAAAAATATGAAATACTTGGTAACTGGCGCTGCAGGCTTTATAGGTGCAGCCACATGTCAAAAATTGTTATTAGCAGGGCATGAGGTTGTAGGTATTGATAACCTTAATGATTATTACGATGTAAATTTAAAATTAGCACGTTTAGCGCAATTTGAAAATCATGAAGCTTTTACATTTATTAAGCTCGATATAGCAATACGACCAGTAATGAGTGAGCTATTTAAAACTCATCAGTTTGATAAAGTAATACACTTAGCGGCTCAAGCTGGTGTACGTTACTCGATAGAAAACCCAGATGCTTACGCTGACTCTAACTTAGTTGGGCATTTAAATGTGCTAGAAGGGTGTAGAAATAATAGTGTTAAGCATTTGGTTTATGCATCGTCTAGTTCTGTATATGGTTTAAACGAAAAAACGCCATTTGAAACAACGGATAGTGTTGATCATCCCGTTTCATTTTACGCTGCTACTAAAAAAGCGAATGAGCTTATGGCGCATAGCTATTCGCATTTATATAGTTTACCAACGACGGGGTTACGCTTTTTTACCGTTTACGGACCATGGGGTCGTCCAGATATGGCTCCATATATTTTTACTAAAAAAATACTTGCCGGCGACACTATTGATATAAATAATAATGGTGATATGTGGAGAGATTTTACTTACATAGATGATATTGTTGAAGGTGTAGTACGTGCCGCTGATGTAATACCTACAGCAAATCCTGATTGGCGAGTTGAAACAGGCTCACCTGCTAGTAGTTCAGCTCCGTACGCTGTTTATAATATAGGTCATGGAAGCCCAATTAATTTAATGAAGTTTATAGAAGCTATTGAAACTGAACTCGGTATTGAAGCTAAAAAGAACTTTCGTGAAATGCAGGCCGGTGATGTTTATAAAACCTTTGCTGATACACAAGATTTATTTAAGATCACAGGTTACAAAGCTCAAGTTGATGTTAAACAGGGTGTGAGCCAATTAGTTAAATGGTATAAAGAATTTTACCAAAACTAAAGTTTAAGTATTCATAGAAGGCACCCTTATGGTGCCTTTTTTATTTTCTATGTTTATTTTGTAGGTGAGGTTTTACACCTCGCTTTTTACTTTTAAAATATTAAAGCTAAGTTACATGAGCGCGAAGTAAATTCGCACCTACAAGTTTGGCGTATGTTGTTGGGCTTGATATTTATTGTAGGTGAGGTTTATACCTCGCTTTGCTTTTTAAATATTAAAACCACGTTATATGAGCGCGAAATAAATTCGCACCTACGGGTTTATCGTATGTTGTTGGGTTTGATGTTTTATTTGTAGGTGAGGTTTTACACCTCGCTTTTGCTTTTAAAATATTAAAACCAGGTTACACAAGCGCGAAGTAGATTGGCACCTAAGGGTTTGGCGTATGTGTCGGGTTTGATGTTTATTGTAGGTGAGGTTTTACACCTCGCTTTGCTTTTAAAATATTAAAAACACGTTACACAAGCGCGAAGTAAATTCGCACCTACAGGTTTGGCGTATGTTGTTGGGTTTGATGTTTATTGTAGGTGAGGTTTTACACCTCGCTTTTTGCTTTTAAAATATTAAAACCACGTTACACAAGCGCGAAGTAAATTCGCACCTACGAATATGGTGTATGTGTATGTGTAGGTTTTGATGTTTTTTGTAGGTGAGGTTTTACACCTCGCTTTTTGCTTTTTAAATATTAAAACCACGTTGCACAAGCGCGAAATAAATTCGCACCTACAGGTTTGGCCTATGTTGTTGGGTTTGATGTTTATTGTAGGTAAGGTTTTATACCTCGCAATATTACTAATTTATAAATGAAAAGCGTGAGTTTAATTCACGCTTTTTGCTTTTTTACTACGGCGTTATTTTTAAAATAATGCAATTAACTATATTAATTGTGCGTAAATTACGCCCCGTTAAATTGATCAAGGAATAATTATGCCACGCAAATATTTTGGTACCGATGGAGTAAGAGGTAAAGTAGGGACTTTTCCTATCACTCCAGATTTTGCAATGAAATTAGGCTGGGCTGCAGGCACTGTTTTAGCTTCAAGCGGCACAAAAGAAATTTTAATAGGTAAAGATACACGCAACAGTGGTTATATGTTTGAGTCAGCTATTGAAGCAGGGCTTTCTGCTGCGGGTGTTAATGTTGCATTTGTTGGTCCTATGCCAACCCCTGCGGTTGCTTATTTAGCATCAACCTTTAGGGCTGATGCTGGCGTAGTTATTAGCGCATCACATAACCCATATTACGATAACGGCATTAAGTTTTTTAATAATTTTGGTACTAAGCTAAATGACGAACAAGAGTTAGAAATTGAAGCCCTGCTAGAACAAGCATTAAACAACAATGCGATGCAATGTGTAAGCTCTGAGCTTTTAGGTAAAGCAAGGCGTATTAACGATGCCGCTGGTCGGTACATTGAGTTTTGCAAAGGTACATTTGCTAAAGATTTAACGCTTGATGGTTTAAAAATTGTTGTAGATAGCGCTAACGGCGCTGCTTACCATATAGCGCCAAATGTTTATGCCGAGTTGGGTGCTGAAGTTATTAGTATTAACGATAAGCCAAATGGTTTAAATATTAATGAGCAATGTGGCGCAACTCATTTAGATAGCTTACAAGAAGCCGTTTTAGCCAATAATGCTGACTTAGGTATTGCGCTTGATGGTGATGCCGATAGGCTTATGCTTGTTGACAGCACTGGTGCGATAATAGATGGCGACCAAATACTTTATATTTTGGCTAAGTCAGCAAAGCTGCAAGGTAAAATGGATGGTGGTGTTGTCGGTACGCTTATGTCTAATTTAGGATTAGAGTTAGCATTAAAGCAAATGGATATTCCGTTTAAGCGCGCCAAAGTAGGTGATAGGTACGTTGTTGAGCAATTAAAAAATACAGGCTGGAAGTTAGGTGGTGAAGGTTCGGGGCATATTTTACATTTGGATTATGCAACTACAGGTGATGGAATTGTCGCTTCGCTTTTGGTTTTAACTGCACTTATTCAACAAAATGAATCGTTAAATGAATATGTTGCTGGTATGCAAAAACTACCCCAAGTGCTTTTAAATGTTCGTTTATCTAAAAATAATGCGAATGAAATACTAAACACCGATTTAGTAAAACAGGCAGTAATAGAAGCCGAAACGATATTGGCTGACACCGGTCGTGTTTTATTGCGTAAGTCGGGCACAGAGCCACTTATTCGTGTAATGGTTGAGTCTACAGATTCTGTAGCATCGCAAACACAAGCAGAAAATATAGCTACGGCAATCAAAGCGCTTTTATAGGTTTTGTAGGTGAGGTTTTACACCTCGCTTTTGCTTTTAAAATATTAAAACCACTTTACACAAGCGCGAAGTAAATTCGCACCTACAGATTTGGCATATGTGTTGGGTTTGATGTTTATTGTAGGTGAGGTTTTGCACCTCGCTTTTGCTTTTAAAATATTAAAGCCACGTTACACAAGCGCGAAGTAAATTCGCACCTACAGGTTTGGCGTATGTTGTTGGGCTTGATGTTTATTGTAGGTGAGGTTTTACACCTCGCTTTGTTTGCATTAAAGCTGCATAAAACTACGTTACATGAGTGCGAAATAAATTCGCACCTACAGGTTTTGTATTTAATTCAATCGTAAACCCGTATTTATAGGTTGTGCTAATAACGTTATAAAAATAGCTGGCGTTAACGAGTAATACCTACTTTTATTCATTACAGAACCTAAAACCCCGCACGATCTCATTTAAGTTTATAACTATTAACCATTCGTATTGTTCAGTGGCTCTGGTAGAATTAATCATTAGTTATGAATAACCTCAAAGGATTAATATGAAAATTACAATAGTAGGCACGGGTTATGTTGGTCTTTCTAACGCTATGTTATTAGCGCAACATAATGAAGTTGTTGCACTTGATATCGACGAGCAGAAAATAGCGCTTTTAAATAAAAAACAGTCTCCTATTGTTGATACTGAAATTAGCGCTTTTTTGTCGCGCGATGATTTAAATTTCACCGCGACTACAAATAAATTAGCTGCATACGAAAATGCTGACTTTATAATAATTGCGACACCTACTGATTACGATGTAGAAAATAATTACTTTAATACTAAGTCGGTAGAAGCTGTTATTAAAGAAGCTACACAGCATAATCCAAATGCTGTAATGGTAATTAAATCGACTGTACCAGTAGGGTTTACCCAAGATATAAAAGAGCTGTTAGGCATTAATAATTTAATATTTTCACCTGAATTTTTACGTGAAGGTAAAGCACTTTACGATAACTTGCATCCGTCACGTATTGTTGTTGGTGAACAAAGTGAACGCGCCACCGTGTTTGCTAACTTACTTAAGCAAGGCGCTATAAAAGCAGATATTGAAGTTTTGTTTACAGACTCAACTGAAGCCGAAGCAATTAAGTTATTTTCAAATACTTACCTAGCAATGCGCGTAGCGTATTTTAACGAGCTAGACAGCTACGCTGAAGCTCATGGTCTTAATAGTAAGCAAATCATCCAAGGTGTTAGCTTAGACCCACGAATTGGTAATCATTATAATAATCCATCTTTTGGTTATGGCGGTTACTGCTTACCCAAAGATACTAAGCAGTTACGCGCCAATTATGCAGACGTACCTAATAATATTATTGGTGCTATTGTGGATGCTAATACCACTCGTAAAGACTTTATAGCTGACTCTATTATTAAGCGTAATCCAAAAGTGGTTGGTGTATATCGTTTAGTGATGAAAACAGGTTCAGACAATTTTAGAGCTTCAGCTATCCAAGGTATTATGAAGCGCATTAAAGCAAAAGGTATTGAGGTTGTTGTTTTTGAACCGGTGCTTGAAGAAAATGAATTTTATCACTCGCGTGTGATTAAAAACTTAGATGAATTTAAGCAAATATCTGATGTAGTTATATCAAACCGCATGGTTGATGAGTTAAGTGATATTGCAGACAAAGTATATACACGTGATTTATTCGGCAGTGATTAATTGTAGGTGAGGTTTTACACCTCGCTTTGCTTTTTAAATATTAAACCAAGCTACACAAGCGCGAAGTAAATTCGCACCTCCAGGTTTGGCGTATGTTGTTGGGTTTGATGTTTTTGTAGGTGAGGTTTTACACCTCGCTTTGCTTTTTAAATATTAAAACCACGCTACACAAGCGCGAAGTAAATTCGCACATACAGATTTGGCGTATGTTGTTGGGTTTGATGTTTTTGTAGGTGAGGTTTTACACCTCGCTTTGCTTTTTAAATATTAAACCAAGCTACACAAGCGCGAAGTAAATTCGCACCTACAAGTTTGGCGTATGTTGTTGGGCTTGATTTTTATTGTAGGTGAGGTTTTATACCTCGCTTTTGCTTTTAAAATATTAAAGCCACGTTACACAAGCGCGAAGTAAATTCGCACCTACAGGTTTGGCGTATGTTGTTGGGTTTGATGTTTATTGTAGGTGAGGTTTTACACCTCGCTTTTTGCTTTTAAAATATTAAAACCACGTTACACAAGCGCGAAGTAAATTCGCACCTACGGGTTTGGCGTGTGTCGGGTTTTATGTTTATTGTAGGTGAGGTTTTATACCTCGCTTTTTGCTTTTAAAATATTAAAACCACGCTACATGAGCGCGAAGTAAATTCGCACCTACGGGTCGGGTGTATGTATTGATGTAGGTGAGGTTTTACACCTCGCTTTTTACTTTTAAAATATTAAAGCTAAGTTACACAAGCGCGAAATAAATTCGCACCTACGGGTCGGGTGTATGTATTGATGTAGGTGAGGTTTTACACCTCGTTTTTTGCTTTTTAAATATTAAAGCCACGCTACATGAGCGCGAAGTAAATTCGCACCTACGGGTTTGGTGTATGGGTCGGGTGTATGTATTGATGTAGGTGAGGTTTTACACCTCGCTTTTGCTTTTTTATATTTAAGCCAAATTACACAAGCACGAAATAAATTCGCACCTACGAGTTTGGCTATAAGGTAACTCACAAAATTCAAAGCTAAAATGAGAACATTAAATTTAAGTTTAAAAAAGCCGATATTGTAAAATAATATCGGCTTTTTTTTGCAACTTTTTCTTTAATAAATACTTCGCCCTCGGTTATCCAACCGGCAAAACCATAGTTAGGTTGGCTCGACTGGTAGTCGTGTTTATCATCAGCAAAAGGTGCTTCAGTCGCATTTGTAAGCGGCATTACTTTGTTGTTTTTTATTTTTTATCTGTATGGCTGCCGCTAAAAAGTTGAGATGATTCATCGTTTAGGTAACTCAATAAGTAAATTTATATGTGTAACTTATAAAGTAGAGCACCTATTAGATTGTACTATCATTTTAGAAATATTTTATTACGGAGTGGCTGCGGGTATATGCCACTTTATTAAAAAGTACCTTACTTATTTTATGCTATCCGATTTTTTTTAAGCTCTGTAATGCAAACAAATAAAAGGCAACGTTTAGGTTTTATACCTAGAAATATCAACGCCGGTGTTTTAGGGCGCACTGGTGCTTATAAAAACCATTGGTATTAAAAGTAATTAGACATAACTAAAAGTTAATGTCACTGGTTCAACTAATTCGCTATCCTTACCTTCAATAGCATAAATATTACCTTGTATTTTTCACCGTTATAGAAATTTACATTGGCTGTAAAGTTTAATTAATTTAGATAAGTAAACTTAAATGAATTTATTTTTATTTAATAACTTAGCTAAAACTTTAATGAATCTAGGATATAAATAAACATTATGAATGAAGATAAGTTGACCCATTTAAAGGCGCTTGAAGCCGAATCGATTCATATAATGCGTGAAGTGGCTGCTGAGTTTGGTAACCCAGTAATGCTGTATTCTGTAGGTAAAGATTCTTCGGTGTTATTACATCTTGCAAGAAAAGCATTTTACCCAGGAAAAATCCCATTTCCATTAATGCATGTAGACACTACATGGAAATTTAAAGAAATGATTGCATTTCGCGATCAAGTAGCTGAAAAATATAACTTTGATTTAATCGTCCATAAAAACCCACGCGGTGTTGAAATGGGTATTAGCCCATTTGTTCATGGTAGTGCAAAGCATACCGATATAATGAAAACCGAAGGTTTAAAGCAAGCACTTGATATGCATGGTTTTGATGCTGCCTTTGGTGGTGCTCGCCGTGACGAAGAAAAATCGCGTGCTAAAGAGCGTGTTTATTCATTCCGTGATTCTAAGCATCGTTGGGATCCTAAGAATCAACGCCCTGAGTTATGGAATATTTATAATAGTAAAGTTGATAAAGGCGAAAGTATCCGTGTTTTCCCACTTAGTAACTGGACTGAGTTAGATATTTGGCAATATATTTATTTAGAAGGTATTGAGATCCCATCTTTATACTTTGCTAAAGAACGCCCTGTTGTTGAGCGTGATGGTACGCTAATCATGGTTGATGATGAGCGTATGGAAATTCAAGAAGGCGAAGAAGTTCAGCAAAAAATGGTGCGTTTTAGAACACTTGGTTGTTACCCATTAACGGGTGCAGTTGAGTCGGTGGCAACAACATTACCTGAAATTATTCAAGAAATGCTGTTATGTACTACATCTGAACGCCAAGGCCGTGTAATTGATAATGATTCTGCAGGCTCTATGGAAAAGAAAAAAATGGAAGGTTACTTCTAAGCTATTGCAGATGACAGTTAGCTATTAGCTAACTGAGTTAAATTTTTTACCAGTCATTTATTGCTGGATGTAGAAAGATTAAGGATTTTAAGATGTCTACAAATACGTCTCTAATTGCTTCTGATATTGAAGCTTATTTAAAAGTTCATGAAAACAAAGATATGCTACGCATTTTAACGTGCGGTAGTGTTGATGATGGTAAATCTACATTAATTGGTCGTTTACTTTACGACAGCAAAATGATTTTTGAAGATCAGATGGCTGCTATCGAAAAAGATTCAAAACGTTTTAATACTACCGATAACGACTTCGATTTAGCATTATTAGTTGATGGCTTACAGTCTGAGCGTGAGCAAGGTATTACCATTGACGTGGCTTATCGTTACTTTGCTACAGAGCAGCGCAAATTTATTATTGCAGATACGCCAGGACATGAGCAGTACACTCGTAACATGGCAACAGGTGCCTCTACGTGTGATTTAGCGATTATTTTGATTGATGCTCGCCACGGTGTGCAAGTACAAACACGTCGCCATAGCTATATTTGTTCTTTGCTGGGAATTAAAAATGTAGTTATTGCTATTAATAAAATGGATGCAGTTGGTTACGAGCAATCGGTATATCAAGATATTAAGAAAGATTACCGCGAGTTTGCTAAAAAACTATCGTTTGACGATATTCGCTTTGTGCCAATTTCGGCGCTGCGCGGCGATAACGTTGTAAACGAAAGTGAAGCAATGGCATGGTACCCTGGCTCTACATTAATGAAGCTGCTTAATACGGTATCGATAGATCGTGCAACTAACGATGCATTTAGACTACAAGTTCAGTATGTTAACCGTCCTAACTTAGATTTTCGTGGCTTTAGTGGCACAGTTGCCGCTGGTGATATTCGCGTTGGTGATACGGTTGCTTCACTACCTTCTGGTAAAGAAAGTAAAGTTAAGTCTATTGTAACGTTTGACGGCAATCTTGAAAAAGCAACTGCTGGCATGGCTATTACCTTAACGCTTGAAGATGAAATTGATGTAAGTCGCGGCGATATGCTAGTTCGTCCTCATCAAAAGCCTCATTCTGCTAGTGGTTTTGAAGCTGATGTTGTGTGGATGACCGAAGAAGCGTTAAAAGTTGACCGCGAGTACGAAATTAAAGTTGGCACTAAATCTGTTTACGGACATGTAGAGCAAGTTAATTATAAAGTAGATGTAAATACTTTAGATAAGCAAGATGCTACGCAGCTAAACTTAAATGAAATTGGTAATTGTCAGTTTGCATTAACTGCACCAGTGCAGTTTGACGCTTACGATGTAAACCGAAATACAGGTTCATTTATTATTATTGACCGCTTTACTAACGTAACTGTTGGTGCGGGTATGATACGTAAACCATCAGAATCTAAAGCTAATAGCGCAAAAAGTGAGTACTCTGCATTTGAAGTTGAGTTTAATGAATTAGTACGTAAGCATTATCCTCACTGGGATGCTAAAGTAATTCGCTAAACAACCTATGTTAAGCATGGCGGGCTTTTTAGCCCGCTTTTTTTTCCCTTACTAAGGATGGCTACTTTAATCATGCCATTAGATGCTTATTTAACGCTTTTTATTTTTGCACTAACAGTTTTAGGTTTAGTTGTTTTGCAAAGCCGGCCCGTTGCTGTTTTTGGTGGGACGCTAATTGCCTTAATTGGCTGTGGTTTAGTTACTAAAACACAGTTTTTGACGAGTATTGCAAACCCTGGGCTTGTGACTTTAATTTTACTTGTTTTATGCTCTTTAGCACTGGAAAAAACCCGACTATTAAGAGTTATTGCCTCTAAAATAATTGTAAGTAATTACCACTCTACATGGCTTAGGCTTTTTGGTGTTACGACACTGTTTTCGTCAATTTTAAATAATACAGCCGTTGTGGCAACTTTATTATCTCCTATACGTAATAACCCTCATCATTTTTCGAGTAAATTATTATTACCTTTATCGTATGCCTCTATTTTAGGCGGCACTTTAACGCTAATAGGTACATCAACTAATTTAATTGTAAACTCAATGTATATTGAGGCTTCTGGGCGTTCATTATCGTTTTTCTCCTTTACTGTTATCGGTTCTATTTTGGTTATTACTTGCGGTATTGTTATGTACTTTTGTAGTGGAATGCTGCCAAGTATTGAGCAAAAAAAGGCGACGTCTGAAGGGTACTTTATTGACGCTAAAGTAAAAAATGACTCGGAGTTGGTGGGTAACTCTGTAGAGGCGAATGGTTTGCGTCATTTAGAGTCGTTGTTTTTAGTTGAAATAGTCAGAAAAGGTGGGTTAATTAGCCCTGTATCACCATCGGAGGTTATTCAACCTGCTGATAGACTGATATTTTGTGGTGAAATTACAAAGCTACTTCAACTGGGGCAGTTTTCTGGCTTAGAAATTTTTGCTGAAAAAAACGGTAGGCTAAATAGTAACTTAACAGAAGTTGTTGTTAGGCAAGAAAGTATTATTGTTGGCAAAACATTAAAATCCACTGGCTTTAGAGCGTTGTTTGATGCTGCGGTTGTTGCTATTAAGCGCGATGGCGATCAGGTTTCGGGAAAACTTGGAGACGTGGTAATTCGTTCTGGCGACTTTTTAGTACTCGCTGTTGGTAGCGATTATAAAAGCAGAACCAATATTACTAAAAACTTTTTAATTCTTTCGGGGGTCGAACCCGAGTCGAGAATTAACGGCTGGCGTGCTTGGTTATCGATTGGTGGATTTATTTCTACAATAATACTAGCGGCTGTGGGTGTGTTAGATTTACTCGAAGGGTTAGTGCTATTACTAGGTGGCTTGTTGTTTACACATAGTTTAACCGCAAGTGAGTTAGTTAGGCGTTTTCCGGTTGATATTTGGCTGGTGGTATCGTCGGCTATTTTACTTTCTAATGCGTTAGTAAACTCTGGTGTGGTAGACACTTTGGGTGTGTTTATTGGTCAGTACAACGACCCAAGCTACGTATATACAGCATTAATATTGCTTTATATAGCCACGTGGTTAATGACTGAGTTTGTAACTAACAATGCCGCCGCTGCGTTAATGTTTCCTATAGGGTACACAATAGCGCTTGGTTTTGGTGTTGATGTATTGCCGTTTGTTATGACGGTGGCTTTTGCTGCGAGTGGCAGCTTTATTAGCCCTTATGGTTATCAAACCAATTTAATGGTGTTTAATGCGGGTAATTACTGTTTAAAAGACTTTGTAAAAGTGGGTTTACCTGTAAGTGTTGTATATGCGTTAGTTGTTTTAATATGCATACCAATATTTTTTCCATTTTAAATATAAATAGCTAGGTGCTTTTAAATAGTAAAAGGTAAAACCTAGAATCAAAATTGACGTGAGAACTATGAAACAAGATGAAAACATTGTATGGCATGATCAAACTGTGTCACGAGATCAAAAACAAGCGCATAAAGGTCATAAGCCGGTATTACTTTGGTACACAGGACTAAGTGGTTCTGGTAAATCAACAATTGCGAATGCGGTTGAAGCAAAGTTATTTGAACTAGGCTGCCATACTTATTTACTTGATGGCGATAATGTTAGAATGGGCTTAAATAAAGGGCTTACTTTTAGCGATGAAGACCGCGTTGAAAATATTCGCCGTATTAGCGAAGTGGCTAAATTGTTTGTTGAAGCGGGTTTAATTGTATCGACTGCTTTTATTTCGCCATTTGCCGCAGACCGAGCTCAAGCTCGAGGCATAATGACTGACGGTGAATTTTTAGAAGTGTTTATAGATACACCGATTGAGGTTTGTGAAAGCCGCGATCCAAAAGGGTTATACAAAAAAGCGCGCGCAGGTGAAATTCCTAACTTTACAGGTATAAGCTCAGCATTCGACGTACCAGCAACTCCTGAAATACATGTTAAAACAGCTCAACAAACAATAGAGCAAAGCGTTGAACAAATAGTAGATTACTTAAAACTTAACGGTATTATAAAGTAACCTCGTGTTTAAATTGTTTTGTAGGTGAGATTTTACACCTCGCTTTTTACTTTCAAAATATTAAACCAAGTTGCATGAGCGCGAAGTAAATTCGCACCTACAGGTTCGGTGTATGTTGTTCGGTTCGGTGTATGTTTTATTTGTAGGTGAGGTTTTACACCTCGCTTTTTTATATTAAATTTGCGTTAAAGCCAGGTTACATGAGTACGTGTAAAGTCGCACCTACAGGTTTGGTGTTTATTATTGGAGTTGGTATTTGGTATTTGGTGTTTGTTGTAGGTGAGGTTTTACACCTCGCTTTTTATATTAAGTATGCATTAAAGCCACGTTACACGAGCGCGAAATAAATTCGCACCTACAGGTTTGGCGTATGTTGTGGGTTTTGATGTTTATTGTAGGTGAGGTTTTATACCTCGCTTTTTACTTTTAAAATATTAAAGCCACGTTACATGATTGATGTAAATTCGCACCTACAGGTTTGGCGTATGTTGTTAGGTTTGATGTTTATTGTAGGTGAGGTTTTATACCTCGCTTTTTTAAAATTCAAGCCACGCAATATAAGACATGAGCGCGAAGTAAGTTCGCACCTACGGGGTTGGTGTTTATTATTGGGTCTGGTGTTTATTGTAGGTGAGGTTTTACACCTCGCTTTTTAAAATTCAAGCCACACAATATAAGACATGAGCGCGAAGTAAATTCGCACCTACAGGTTCGGTGTATGTTGTTCGGTTCGGTGTATGTTTTATTTGTAGGTGAGGTTTTACACCTCGCTTTTTAACTTATCCCTTTCCAATTTCTATTAATACTTTACTACCTAGTAGAGTTTTGTATTTATCCGCTAATGCATTTTTTGCATCTTGATCGCCATGTACAATTTTAATATGTGTAGGTTTTTTTCGCATACCCGTTACAAATTTAATTAAACCGTTTTGATCAGCATGGGCGCTATAGCCACTAATGGTATGTATTTTTGCGTTTATGGTTATACGAGTATCGTTTATAAAAACATAGCCGTTACGTGGACCATATTTTTGTATTTCACGCCCTAATGTACCGCGTCCTTGATAACCTACAAAGAGCACATCGGTGGTTTTATCATTTAAAAATCGCTCAAGATAATTAACGATTCTGCCGCCACTGCACATACCACTTGCCGCTAAAATTATCGCAGGTGTTTGCCTAGAGCTTAAGTAATTGATAATGGCTTGGTGCTCTTTATGTGTATCAATCGTGGTTAAGTTTTTAAAATCGAGTGGATGGCGACCTTTTGCTACTTTGCGCTTGGCTTCTTCATCCCATAAATGTTTAAACTGTTTGTATTGCCGGGTGAAATTAGCAGCCATTGGGGAGTCAAGTATGACGTGTAGATTGTGCCATTTTGAATTTTTAGGTGCGCTATGTATTAACTGCTCTAGTTCGTAAAGTAGCTCTTGCTATTAATACCACTCCATTATCGGCAACAGCACCCTCAATTACATTTTTTAAAGTGTGAGTACGCTCTTTACGACCTTGATGGTTTTTATCGCCATAGGTTGATTCTATAACTAATGTATCTGCTTTATAGGGGGGGCTTAGGTGAAGGGAGGAGTGGTGTATAGGGTGCCCCCAAATCTCCTGAAAATACCACTCGATGTTTATTTTTATCATGCGTAATGTCAATTTCAACATAAGCCGACCCTAATATATGACCCGCTCTTTGAAAACGTGCCTTTGCGGTTTGCTCACCTTTACATGGCAAATCAAACCATGTTTTAAAATCAATAGCCTTTATTCTTTTTTTAAGTAAGCTTAAACATGCATTTATAATGTTGGGATCGCGAGTTATACCTACTTTAAGTGCATCCTCAATAACTAGCGGTAATAAACTTGCTGATGCTTTACTTGTAAAAATAGGTCCTTTAAAGCCTGCAGCTAATAAATAAGGAATGCGACCAACATGGTCAATATGGCAATGAGTAACAATAAGTGCACTTACGTTTGTTATACCAAATTCAATCGATAAATCGGCTTTAGAATCCTCCCCTTGAAATAGACCACAATCAATGAGAACTGATGTTTGCTTGTTAATAACAAGCTCATGACATGAGCCAGTCACACCATTAACAGCTCCGTGATGATATATTTGCATTGACCTTTTCTTCCCTTTCTTCTTTTAGATTGTTAAGTGTAGAAAAAATAACTAGAATTAAAAGTCTATGACAAAGTTACTATATTTAAAAACACTCTGTATCTATTCAGCTTATATCTATCTGGTAACTGATAAGTTAAATTTATAGTAAATCAATTTTAAGTATTAAGGATAAACATGAAAGCTGTAATACCTGTAGCAGGCTTAGGAACGAGAATGCTTCCAATGACTAAAGCAATTCCTAAAGAGATGTTGCCAATAGTTGATAAACCTTTAATTCAATATATCGTAAATGAATGTGTTGCAGCTGGTGTTAAAGATATTGTGCTAGTAACGCACAGTTCTAAAAATGCGATTGAAAACCATTTTGATACGAGCTTTGAGCTTGAAGCGACGCTTGAAAAACGTGTTAAGCGCGTACTACTTGAAGAAGTACGTTCTATTTGTCCACCAGATGTAACAATAATGAGCGTGCGTCAAGGTGAAGCAAAAGGGTTAGGGCATGCAATTTTATGTGCAAAACCAATTGTTGGTGACGACGATTTTGTGGTTTTACTACCTGACGTAATTCTTGATGCTTACACAGCTGATCAAAAAACCGAAAATTTAGCGGCAATGATCAAGCGTTTTAAAGAAACGCAAGCAAGCCAAATTATGCTTGAGCCAGTAGCTCAAGAAGATGTAAGTAAATACGGTATTGCCGATATTAATGGCGTGCAACTTAACGCAGGTGAAAGTGCTGCGATTAAAGCGATGGTTGAAAAGCCAGCGACTGAATTAGCACCTTCTAACTTAGCCGTTGTTGGTCGTTATGTATTAAGTAAAAACATTTGGCCATTACTGGCTAAAACACCGGTAGGCGCAGGTGATGAAATTCAATTAACCGATGCTATTGATGCGCTAATGGCACAAGAAACCGTTGAAGCGTTTCATATGAGCGGACGCTCGCATGACTGTGGCGACAAGCTTGGGTACTTAAAAGCGATTGTTGAATACAGCATGCGCGATGCAAAGTTAGGTAAAGAGTTTTCTAGCTATATGAGCCAGCTTACGAAGTAAAAATACAGTGAGTTAAAAAGAGGGTTCTTTTTTAACTGATCATAAAAGCGCGGTTTATACCGCGCTTTTGCTTTTTTATAGATGAGGTTTACACCTCGCTTTTATATGAATTTGCATTAAGGCCAGGTTATATGAGCGCGAAGTAAATTCGCACCTACGGGTTTGGTGTATGTTGTTCGGTTCGGCGTGTGTTTTATTTGTAGGTGAGGTTTTACACCTCGCTTTTTGTATTGAAGCTATGGAACATGAACCATGAGCGCGAAGTAAATTCGCACCTACGGGGTTGGTGTTTGTTGCTGGGTTTGATGTTTATTGTAGGTGAGGTTTTACACCTCGCTTTATCTTTGCTCGTAACCATGCAGTGGAAGTTGTATGCTGTAGCTTCACTTTTTATTATTCAATGTTATTAAGGATTTATCATGATTGAACAAGGTCAAACACTACCCGCTGTAACGCTTTCGCAATTAACAGATGACGGTATGCAAACACTGACTAATAATGAGTTGTTTGCAGGTAAAAAAGTTGTGTTATTCGCAGTGCCAGGCGCGTTTACGCCAACCTGTTCAAATGCGCATTTACCTGAATTTATTACACTTGCTGATAAAATCAAAGCAAAAGGCGTTGATGCAATTTACTGTGTATCGGTAAACGATGCGTTTGTAATGAAGGCATGGGGTGATTCTCAAAATGCGCAAGAAATTTCAATGCTTGCCGATGGTGACGCTAGTTTTGCTAAAGCATTAGGGCTTGATAAAGATACAGCAGGCTTTGGTGGCATTCGTTCTGCTCGTTACGCAATGATCATCGAAAACGATGTAGTAACGGGTTTATTTGTAGAGCAAGACAAAGAGTTTGTCGTTAGCCGAGCAGAAGCTGTTTTAGAAAAGCTATAAAGTTAAAATTTAAAGCTAAAATGTAGAACATTAGCTATTTAAGTTTAAAAAAGCCGATATTGTAAAACAATATCGGCTTTTTGTTTTTAGTAACGTTTTATTCTTTAACGAATGCTTCGCCTTCTGTCATCCATTTTGCAGCGGGCTTACCTTTTAGGTAATGATCAAAGTACTGCATCATACGGATTGAAAAATCGACCTGATTAGGGAATTTTTTCAAGTGATGTGGTTCACCTGCATATTGTAAAAACGTGGCGTCTTTTCCTGCACGGCGTAGTGCTAAGTAATACTGCACACTTTCATGCCAAGGCACTGCATCATCTTTATCGCCAGACATTATTAAAATAGGTGTATTAACTTTATCTGCAAAAAATACCGGTGAGTTTTCTATATAAAGCTCTGGGGCTTCAAATAAGTTTTTACCAATACGGCTTTGCCCCATTTCGTACTGAAATTGACGCGCAAGCCCCGATTTTAATCGAATGCCGCTATAAGCACTGGTCATGTTAGATACTGGCGCTCCCGATACAACGGCTTTAAACATATCTGTTTGCGTGATCATAAACGCACTTTGATAACCCGCCCATGAGTGACCTTGCAAACCAATTTTATTTTTATCAGCTATGCCTAAATCAATTAGCTTTTGAGTGGCGTTAATCATTGTTTGCGTTGACGATTTACCAGGATGACCTATCTCAAAACGAATATCAGGTAAAAATACCGCATAACCATTTGAGGTAAACATAGGAAAGTTAGGACGATGGTTTAATTCCATTGTTGGGAAATCATACATGCGCTGGCTCATATAACGATAAAAATACACAACAACCGGTACTTTATCGCCTTTTTTATAGCCTGCTGGTTTTATTAGTACGCCTTGTAAGTCTTCGCCGTCAAAGCCTTTATAGCTTATTAGCTCTGGCTTTTCGCCCCATGCAAAATTACTAATTTGTGGGTTTAGCGTCGTCACTTGTTTTGGTGAACTAAAACTAAAATCTGTTTGGTAGTAATCAGAAAATTGGCTATAAGTTTGTGAGGTAAACACGTACTTATCAGCTGCTTTTGCTTTTTTAACTACATCAAAGCGCTTATTACCGCTAAGTACTTTAGTTACTGTGCTAGTTGTTAAGCTGAGCTTTGCAACTTCGCTTTGTTTGGTTTGTAAGTTAATAGCAGAGACAAGTAACGTGTCGTCTTTTTTAAAGCCCACTTGGGTTTTATCAAGTTTAATAACACGGTACTGCGTATTACTTTGTTTGCCATTAGTTAAGCGTTTAGCTTGCTGCGTTTTTACATCAAACGCCCAAATATCGTATTTACTGTAGGCTAGTACTTGGCTGCTATCGGTTATCCAACCTGCAAAACCATAGCCTGGTTGGGTAGACGGGTAGTCGTGTTTATCATCAGCAAAGGTTGCTTTAATCGCTTTGGTGAGCGGTGTTACTTTGTTATTTTTTAAATCTTTTAGTTGTATTTGGCTGTCACTAAAATAAGCCGCAAATTCACCATTAGGCGCAAGGCTCGGTCTAAACGGATAGTCATTAATAATAGGTGTTTGTTTACCGGTATTTATATTTACTGCAAAGTAATCAGCAAAAAAACCGCCATACATTATTTTTTCTAGGTAGAGGATATTTGATGAGCCAAGTAAAGACACATTTCGCTCAGGGTTTAGTGCAACCTCTGGCATATTTGGTGTACTAAGTTGTACAACTTTTTGCGAGTTAACGTGATACACCGCGCTGTAATGGCGGTTTTTATTAACGTCGTTCCATTGTTGCTCTTCGCGTGGCTTTATTTGCGCGTCGTTGTTGTGCCACACATCTAAACCTTTATGTTCGCGTATGGTGTTAAAGTCATATAGTGAGGTTTCGTCGGTATATTTTTTGGCTTTTACTTTTGCGGCAAGTTTTGGATGGTTTTCAAAATATAAACGCTCGCCATCTTCAGACCATTCAAGAGATGCCGTTTTACCTATTACCCAGTCTTTATTTGGCGACTCTATAGTAGATAGTTGCTCATTTTCCCAAAGTTGCAACGAGTAGTTACGGCGTCGCATGTCGTCATTAACATAGTTCCCCAGCGTAAATACGACACTTTCGTTTGTCGGATGCCATGTAATTTTACTTGCTACAACGCCTGGCTCATCGATAAGTACACTGTGTTTAAAGTCATTTAAGCTCACAAGTACAATTTGATTGTTATTGCCATCAGTATAAGTTTGGCTAACGAGTAATTGGTCGTTGCTTGCACTTATGCCGTAGCTAAATACATTTTCTATTGTATGGCTGCGCTTATCGGCTAAATTTACGATAATGAGCGAGTAGGCTTTGTCTTTTTTATCAGGTGTTATGGCGTTATCATTTTTACTATTATTTTTAGTATCGCCTTTATCTTCTGTTTCTGTTTCTGTTTCTGTATCGCTATCTTCGTCAGCTTTTTTATTTAGGCGATAGGCAAGCCATGTTCCGTCATCTGATAATTTATAATCTTTTACATCAACAAAACTTTGTTGTTCACCTGATTGGGTATTAACGAGCACTAAGTTATTTTTGAGTGTGCCTTTTTTTTTGGTTGTTTCTTTTTCGAGTAAGGTAGGTACTTGCGTAAAGGCAACCCAGTTTGCTGCTTTATTAATATGTGGCTTGGTGCCGCGCTCAACTTCGCTAATTAGGGAGTTGCTACTTAATGAATAAACTTGCCCAGTTGCGTTACCACGATAAGGCGTTGCACTGAGCGATAAAATTTTTCCATCATCAGATAGTTCTGTATTTTTAGCTGATTTAAAACTAAACACATCTTTAAATTGTAGTGCTTCTTTTGCATAGACTGTAGTGCTAGCTAAGCTAACAATAAGCGCGGAGCTTAATAGGGTGAGCTTTGTTTTCATTATTGGTTCTCGTTTTTTAACATTAATTTATTGTAACGAGTTTTGTTTATATTTCGACTAGATCAGATAAGTAGCAGGCAGGGGCGATAAGTAACGTGCAGAGACAACAAAACGACCATAAGGTCGTTTTGTTAGTATGGTTAACTCATAAATTTGGTCAGCTATTTACAAAAACTATAGCCAAATTTTTTGCAATTCTGGCCATTGCTTTTCAAACTGTACACTTGGCTTTGCTTTAAAGTCGCTACGTACAAATTGATTCATTTTACCCTCAACATAGGCGAGTAAAAAGTTGGCAAGGGTAAGCTCGTCACTTTGAAAGTTTTTACCTTCACGTAGTTTTCGTTCACGAAGTACTTGTTTAAATTGGGTTTCTAACTTTTCAAATAAACCTTGTACACGCTCACGTAAACGACCTTGCTCACCTTGCAATGCATCGCCTGTTAAAATGCGTGTAATGCCTGGGTTTTTTTCAGCAAACGTTAAAAGGAGTAATAAAATATTATAAACTCGTGTTTGGCTTTCTTTTTCGTTTTCTAAAATAAGATTAATGCGTGATAAAAGGGTATCTTCAATAAACTCAATTAAGCCTTCAAACATACGTGCTTTACTAGGAAAGTGACGGTATAGCGCTGCCTCAGATACACCTACTTCAGCAGCTAATTTAGCTGTAGTAATACGCTGTCCAGGGCTTGTTTCTAACATTTGTGCGAGTGCTTGCAGTATTTGCTCTTTGCGATTACTTTTTTTTGTCGCAGGCATGAACGTTCCTTTCTATTAGTTTTTTTATTAGTTATTTCTTAGTGGCACAGTTAAGAGCTCTAGTCATTTTTTGTTCAAATGAATGGCGTATGTTAATGTTTTATTCAGTTTGTTTCCAGCCTTTTATAGATGTTTAGCCAGTTGTTGGATCACCTTTAGGGCAATTTCTGTTTTACTGCTTACTGTTAATTCTAGCTGCTCATTATGCCAATAAAGCGTTAAAGCATTTTGATCTGAATTAAATCCTAACCCGCTTTGCGATACATCGTTAGCGCAAATCATATCGAGGTTTTTGTTTTTAAGTTTACCTTTAGCGTAGCTTTCTACATTTTGTGTTTCGGCTGCAAACCCAACTGTATAAGGGCGGTTTTTCTCAAGATTAGCAATTGCTGCAATTACATCAGGGTTTTTAGTTAAGGTAAGTGTTAGTTCGTCGCCTTGTTTTTTCATTTTTTGAGTTGCAATAGTTGCAGCGCGGTAATCGGCAACGGCGGCGCAACCAATAAATGCATCTGATTGTGGTGCATAAGTTAGTGATTCATTTAATAGCTGCTCAGCGCTTTCAATATTTATTAAATTTACGCCAGTAGGGGCTTTAATAGTAACCGGACCCGAAATTAAATTAACCTTTGCACCTAATAGTAAAGCGGCCTCTGCAAGGGCATAACCCATTTTTCCTGAACTGTGGTTTGATATAAAACGAACCGGGTCTAGTGGTTCACGTGTTGGGCCTGCTGTTATTGTAATTGTTTTACCTAAAAGTAATTGTGGTTGCTCTTTTGCAATGCATAACTCAACCAGTTCATTAGGCTCTAACATGCGTCCTGCGCCTATATCTCCACATGCTTGCTCGCCTTTACCAGGTCCCCAAATAAGTACGTTACGTGCTTTTAGAGTTGCTAAGTTAGCTTGCGTAGCAGGGTGTGCATACATTTGTTGGTTCATTGCTGGTGCTACAGCTACTTTTGCAGGCGTAGCGAGTAATAGCGTTGTTAGTAAATCATCAGCAATACCAGCAGCCATTTTAGCAATAATATTACAAGTAGCTGGCGCAACTAAAATTAAGTCAGCCCATTTAGCAAATTCAATATGCCCCATAGAAGCTTCAGCTGAAGGGTCTAATAATGAGTCAGAGACTGTTTCGCCACTCACTGCTTGCATGGTTAAAGGCGTTATAAAATGTTTTGCTGATTCAGTCATTACTACTTTAACTTCACAACCATGGTCTTTTAATCGTCTAACGAGTTCTGCGCACTTATAAGCTGCAATTCCACCGCTAATGCCAAGTACTATTTTTTTATTGGTTAAATCAATCATGGTTGTTTGTAAGCCTTATTTTATATTGGGTTTAAAATAACAAATCTTTACGTTTACAGCTAAGTTTTTTAATTCGAAATAACTAAGTTAACTCTAGGGTCTGTTGATCTTTGCGGATTAAAATTTGTTCAAACTAGGGGCTATTTAATCGCGGCGCGAGATTTGTAACCTAGTGGGCTAAGTCAAAA
>NZ_WTLC01000058.1:0-21044 GCF_011378875.1 Pseudoalteromonas sp. Z9A5 | reverse complement strand
CTGCTTTTGGGATAGATAGTGGTTTGGCGATTACTATCAGATCAAATTCAGAGCATGTTTTCAAGTTTTATTCCTTAAGATCCAACCTATGAATATAAGTTAACTTAGTTAGCCAATGCTAAATACAGCAGAGCAACCTGCTCTGCCTGTACTTTTTTTAGAATATCTGCGTTTTCTACATTTGGCTTATCTGCTAGTACCAACTTAACGGCATTGGCTAATGCTTCACTTTGTCCAGCGGGTACTAAATATTTACTCAGCTCGCCTGTTAATATCTCGCTTGGTCCAAATGTACAATTAGTGCTAACTACCGGAGTACCCACCGCTAAAGCCTCAATTAATACCGTTGGAAGTCCTTCAAAATCAGAACTCAACACTAAAGCTTTGGCATGCTTAATCCAGTTGTATGGGTTTTGTTGAAATCCTGGCACTACTAACTGTTTTTCTATGCCATATTGCTGTGCAAGCTTTAACGCTTTTGCAGGTTTATTACATAAAAGGACTAGCTTGTATTTTTTATCAAGCTTTGCAAATGCTGCAAACAATATATCGTGGCGTTTTTGTTTGGCGAGCCTTCCTACATGAATTAAGTAGGGCTCATTTGGGATATTGTTATTTTGCTCATTTGCTTGTTGGTTTATTTTTTCAAAATCGAACGGGTTATAAATAGTCGCAATTGCACTTGGGTTAATTAAATCCCCTTGTGTTATTTCTTTTTCAACACCCTTTGATACGCAAATAAGTGATTTACCATTTAAATTTTGCTTACTCTTTTTAAGATATAAGTATGAAAATGGACCTAACTTTTTTTGACGTGCAAGTTCTGCGTTAACGGAGTTATGAATAATAAAATGAACATTTTTGATATTACTTTTTGAGAGTAAATTATTACTTCTATCAAGATTAGAAAGTACTAAATCAATATCACCTATCTCGCTCTGTTTTTTTTCAAACCACGCTTCTAGTTTCAATACACTATTTTTACGTTGCCAAAACCGATCAACTTTTGATGCTTTATGTGCGAATAAGCTCTCAACGTTAAGTACTTTAGGTATGCTGTATTCGATAGAGTTAGCAAGAGACAAAATAGTAACATTATGCTGCTGAGCGATTTTTTCAGCTAATGTCAGCATTACTTTTTCCGCCCCGCCACCCACTAACGAGTCAATCACAATAACAATGTTCACGAATGACTTCCAAGCAACATGCTTTTTACACCTTGAGTTATTACATCAAAACTGTGTACATTTTCAAGGTGTGTGTATTTATTTATTAGATCATCATAAAAAGGTTTATTAATAATATGCTCGACCTTACTCACAATAGAGTCAATATTAAGGTCAGCTTTGAGAACAACACCTGTTTTTTCACAACTATTAAGGCGCTTATATTGATCCTTAGAAATAGCGCAAGCAACGGCAGGAGTATGCACTGCAATAGCTTGTAATAAAGTATCTCCAGCACTAAGTAATGCAACTTTAGCGTCACTCATTAACGCTAAAAACTCAGTGCTTTGTTGATTTGGTAAACAAATAAGTTCTTCTGTTTCTGGTATCGATTTATTATAATTTGAACCAAATACAACAACACCTTTTAAGCCTGTAAGCTTAGTTATTTCAAGCGCAGCTTTAAAATAAGTATCTGCGCAATTTTGTCCGTTTATAACATGGCCACCAGAGCCCGCATTCACAATAAAATAGCAACCCGCTTTTAGCTTGTACTTATTTAATAATTGCTGCCTTTGATCGGCTGTAGAAAAAGCGATAAAAGGGCCCACATTGTAAGGGCGTGCTAAAGTAAAAATATCTAATTTAGTATTTTCTATCCAACTAAGGGGCTCAATACAGTAATCAGGTTGCACAACCCAGTGGGTATCTATTAATTTAATCCGATTAAGCTTTAACCCTTTTGCACGCTTTTTAGCATGTTGAGAAATAAAAACTACTTTAGCACCTATTTTTTTTGCCGCTTTCATGTGTCCAGCTCGTCCAGCACAATCAAAAATAACTACATGCGGTTTAAACGCTTCTATTACGTCACACACGCTATCTAATTCTTTAGTAGCTGAATGATTAAGAAGTGTTGTTTCAAAGGGGCAACTGTCGGCATAAGCGGTATGCTTATTTAAAATAAAGTGTATATCTAATGGTTCTGACAATGTCGTTTTTAAACTTTGAGCTAACAACAACGATCGCATATATTCACCAATCCCTTCTGGCGATGATACTGGGATAAATAAAAGTCGTTTGTTGCTCATTACATTCTCAATTTCCTATTTGATCCCCAGTATATCAATCGCATACTTATTGCGATAGGCAGGTTACATTTTTATACTATAAATTAACGCCCTAAATTTGAAAATTTACTGCAATAACATACATAGGTTGCTAAACTTAGCCGTAATCTTAATCACAAGGATCTGAACTTTGCGAAACAGAATTTTTCTTCTATCTTCTATCTTTTGCGCGATAAGCGTATCAGCTAATGCTGAGCCATGGGTAAAACCTGATGACTACGGTCTAAGAGCCGATATTCAACAGCTAGCTGATGCGGGTATTATTTTAGCACCTGTTACAACTTATCCTTTAATGTGGAAGAGCTTTATGAGTGATGTAGATAGCACATCACTTGAGCAACTTTCGCCTAGTTTGCAAGATGCATTACTGCGTGTAAAGCATCGTTATAAATCTGAAAATAGTAGTTCGCATAATGTTCAACTTTCAGCTTTTGCCGCAACAGATCCAATTGTAGCAACAAGCTTTGGTGCTACTAATACACAAGAGTCAGAACTTTCAGCTGCATATGCTTATTTAGGTGATAATTTTGCTGCCAAAATAGCTATTAACTATAGAGATGACGGTAAAAAATGTTTAGTTGAAGGTAAAACAGCTGACGATATAATTACCGATGAGCAAGCTTTAACCGATTGTAACGACACCTCGCTTGACGACAGTTACTTAGCTTACCGCTTAGGTAATTGGATTTTTAGAGCCGGTGCTGTTGAGCAATTTTGGGGACCAGGGGTTGATAACAGCTTAATTATGTCAGGTAACGCTAAACCTTTACCTGCACTAAGTGTAACCAGAGAGCAAAGCACTGCTTTTGAAACACCGTGGTTAAGTTGGATTGGTCAATGGGGCTTTACAGCGCAAATGGCTAAACTTGAATCGACACGCGTTGTGCCTGATGCATTACTGTGGAGCACTCGTGTTAATTTTCGCCCTATTCAACAGTTAGAAGTTGCACTTAGTTGGTCTGCACAATGGGCAGGAGACGGACAACCGGGATCTGCTGGCGATTTTATTGATGTAATTACAGGACAAACTGCATGTGTTGATGGCAATGAAACCTGTGATAGTCAGTTAGAATCAAAAATTGGTAATCAATTAGCTGGACTTGATATTCGCTGGTCCGATACGCTTTTCAACCAACCTTATGCCGTATACGCTAGTACTATTGGTGAAGATGCAAGCTCACAGTTTAAGCCTGCCGATAGAGCCTACTTATTTGGTGTACAAACAACGCAGCGTATGTACAACCAAAACGTATTAGTAAATCTTGAGTACACAGATACAGGCGTTTCATGTTCAGCAGGATCTACAACTGAAAACTGTTATTACGAACATTCTGATTATAAATCAGGTTATCGCTATCACGGGCGTACTATTGGCTCAACATACGATAACGATGCGCAATCTGTCGTTTTAACATTATTAGGTCAGCTATCAAGCGGTGATGATTGGCAAGTTAAACTACGCAGTGTTGATTACAATAGCGATAATCGCGATCGTTACCCTAACAATCCAGATTTAGGAAATTCAATCACTAAAACAGGATTTAACTCTAAACAGTTAGAGCTTCGCTATAGACTAATTACAATGAGTGGACGTTTGACGTTAGGTGCTTTTGCATCAAATAATGATGACGTAGATAACGACACATCTGCATTTGCTAAATACGAATATAACTTTTAATAAGTTACTTTATTAAAATAAAAAGGGATGAAAACAGTGTTTTCATCCCTTTTTTGTATTTTTTAAGCAAACTAAATAATACCAATCTGCTTATATATGGGGTCTATTTAACGCTAAGAAAATCACGCTAGAACTAGGCAAAAATTTTTATCTAGTTGTTCTAAATAAAAAATTTTAACGACATTGTAGTGCAATTTAATTCGTTAAATTGATCAAAGATTTATGCAGGTTGGTATAAGTAATTACTGTTTAATTTTACTAATTACTTTTGATGTTGAGCACCCATCTAAAAATTCAAGCACTTCAACTTTTCCGCCATGGCGAAGTACATGCTCAGCACCTGCTATTTGCTCTACGGCGTAGTCGCCACCCTTAACTAAAATATCAGGGCTTATTTGCTCAATTAATTTAGCGGGAGTATCGTTTTCATCTAAGCTACCAAACGGAATAACCCAATCAACTGATGAAAGTGCGCTAAGCACCATTGCACGCTCATCTAGTGGGTTAATAGGACGATCTGCTCCCTTTAAGCGCGTAATAGATTCATCGTTATTTAATCCAACAACGAGTCTATCGCCTCGCGCTTTAGCTTGTGCTAAATAACGCACATGCCCAGCATGTAAAATATCAAAGCAGCCATTAGTAAATACAATTGTTTCGCCGTTTTGTTTTGCAAATTCAATATGCTGAAGTACATCATCAAATGGTGTTTGGTAATGCTCACCAGTAGTATGTAAATACTGACCAAGCTTACGACTTAACTCTTCTGGCGAGACAGTCGCTGCACCAAATTTACTAACCGCTATACCTGCCGCTAAATTAGCAATTTCGACAGCATCTTTGGGTTCCATGCCCGCACCAAGCATAACGGCTAATGTAGCTATAACCGTATCACCGGCTCCAGTCACATCACTTACTTCAAGTTCTTGTGCTGCAAAATCAAACTTTTCATCTGCATTAATTAACGACATACCTTGCTCAGAACGCGTAAGCAACATGGCTTTAATGCCATTTTTGCTAATTAAATCACGCGCACTTGCTGCTAAAGCTTCTTCTGAATCGGTTTGACCACCCGCTAACTTAAACTCATGTAAATTAGGCGTAATGTAATCAGCACCTTCATATAAATGTAAATCTGGCGATTTAGGGTCGATTAAAACCGTTTTTCCGGCGCCCTTAGCAAGGCTTACCATCTCTTTAATTAAGCTTAAAGATCCTTTGCTGTAATCAGAGAACACAATAAAATCGTATTCATCAAGTACAAGCTCTAAACGGTTTAATAAAAGCTGGCTGTGTTGCTCAGTAAACGTTTCTTCTAAATCAAGACGAACCAGTTGTTGATGACGGCTAATAACACGCATTTTTGAAATAGTCGGTAAATCACATACACTGACTAATTGTGAACTTATTTTTTCACCTTTTAGAATAGTCTCTAAAATCTGCCCGCTTTCATCTTCACCAATTAAGCCCAGTAAGCCAACTTTTGCATCTAACCGCGCTATATTTTTTGCAACGTTAGCTGCGCCGCCCGCTTTGTCTTCAAATTTACTTACTTTAACAACAGGTACTGGCGCTTCAGGCGAAATTCGACCTGTATCACCATACCAATAACGGTCTAGCATTACGTCGCCAACAACTAATATTCGTGCCGCTGATAAGTTTTTTAATAACGATAAATCCATTACTGCTGCTCCGCAACAACCATATCCATGGCTTCACATAACCAGTGACCTATAAACATGTGAGCTTCTTGAATACGTGCTGTTTCGTCATTTTTTATAATGATAGGTAACTTAGCAATATCTTTTACTTTACCGCCATCACGTCCAGTTAATGCCACTGTAAAAGCGCCTAGTTTATTTGCAGCTTCTAATGCTAAATTAATATTATTACTAGTACCTGATGTGGTTAAACCAATAACTAAATCTTCTGGCTTACATAGCGCTTGAACTTGGCGTTCAAACACCGTATCAAAGTGATAATCGTTGCTGTGTGCTGTTAAAATTGATGTATCTGTAGTCAACGCCATAGAGGCAAGCGGACCACGTTCTAATTTGTAACGCACTACAAATTCTGCGGCTAAATGCTGCGCATCGGCTGCACTACCGCCGTTACCAAACCAAACAATCTTGCCACCAGCTTGTAATGCACTGTGGCACGCTTCTAACAGTTGCATAGATTCTTGATGATAAGCTTCCATCGTTTCAAATAATGCTTGATGACGGTTTAATGTTTCAACGTAGCTAGTTGCTACTGAATCGATAATTGACATGAAAAATTCCTCTAGGAACTGAAATAGCAGGGAAAAATTAAATCCATTATTCCATAATTTTATTTAATTGTGTGCATTTTATCGGGTTATAACTGAACCCAGACCATATTTTATTGCGAGTATGTTTAGAAAACGGCTATTTCACGGTAAACTAACGCCACTTCCCTTTAAGAAAGATCAGTATGGCACGCATTTTTTACTCCTTAGCATTAATTTTTATTAGCCCACTGATTGTATTTTATCTCTATATTTTACGAGGTAAAAAAAACAAAGGTTATCGCGAACACTTTAAAGAGCGCTTTGGGTTTGTCAGTAAGTCTTTATTTACGACTAAAACTAAACCTTTAGTTTTTCATTGTGCGTCTGTTGGTGAGGTACTTGCCGCAACGCCACTTATTAAAGCGCTTCAAAAAGCGCATCCAAATTTAAATATACTTATAACCTGTAATACCCCAACAGGTAGAGAGCAAATACTTAACCAGTTTAAAAATACTGTGGCGTGTAGCTACTTACCAATCGATTTTCCGTTTGCGACAGCCAGATTTTTAAAGCGCGTAAAACCACAAGCATTATGTATTTTAGAAACCGAGCTATGGCCAAATTTAATGGCGATAAGCCACAAAAAAAACATACCAGTGCTTGTCATCAATGCAAGACTTTCTGAAAAGTCGCAGCAGGGTTATCAAAAGGTCGCTAAATTAACGTACATTATTATGCGCTCAATTACAGTACTTGCGAGCCATAACAAAACAGATGCGGAGCGTTTTATAGAGCTTGGTCTTGATAAGTCAAAAAGCCATGTAACAGGTTCGATAAAATTTGATATAACGCCAAGTGAAAAGCAATTAGCCAAGGTACAAAACCTTAAACAGCTTTATAGCAGTAATGAGCTCGATACTGACGAGCGCTTTGTATGGGTTGCAGGCTCAACACACCCTGTAGAGCATGAATTAGTATTGGCAGCTCACCAACAGCTATTAAAAAAACAACCGAATGCCTTACTTATAATTGCTCCGCGCCATCCAGAGCAATTTGATAAAGTGGCAGAGCTTTTAACACAAAGCCCACTTAGTTTTAGCCGTCGTAGCCAAAATAACTACAACAATGAACAAGTACTCCTTGCTGATACGCTTGGTGAGTTACAGTGTTTATATGGAGCTGCAAATGTGAGCTTTATTGGCGGCAGCTTAATCCACAGAGGTGGGCACAATCCATTAGAATCAGCAGCATTTTCGGTGGGCGTAATAACGGGTCCGCATACATACAATTTTGATCATGTTTACCCTGAACTTATAAAGCTTAAAGGCGCTGTAGTGGTTGATAACAACGACGAGCTTGCAAAGCAGCTTATAACGTTTAGCCAAAATACAAAAGCATGCCAAACCTTAGGTATTAAAGCTGCTCAATGCGTTGCTAAAAACCAAGGTGCTATACAAAAAACACTTAACATTATTAATCAATATTTAGAGCCAAAATCGTGACCAATATAGCCATAAGCCAAACCCGCGAATGGGTATCATCTGTTATTGTTAAATATAACTTTTGCCCGTTTGCCCGCAAAGAAGTAGAAAATAATTGTATTCATTACATCGTAAGCCCAGCAACGAGCATGGATGACGCCGTAATGGATATGCTTGAGCAATGTGTTGAACTTGACCGCGAACCAGAGCGCGAAACAACGCTTATCATGTTTGATAACGGCTTTAGTGATTTTGAAGATTATTTAGACTTGGTCGATTTAGCTAATGCGCTGTTAGTCGCGCAAGGGTTTGAAGGAAAGTATCAAATTGCTAACTTTCACCCAGATTACGTATTTGCCGATAGCGATGAAACCGATGCTGCAAACTACACAAATAGAGCGCCTTTTCCTACACTGCATTTAATTCGCGAAGCAAGTATGAGCGAAGCACTTGATAGTTATAACGAGCCTGAATCTATTCCAGAGCATAATATAAACCTAGCAAGGCGTAAGGGTATTGATTTTTGGCAGCAGTTACTCGAAGGTTGTAAAAAACCGAGCGCTTAGAGGCTCGGTTTTATTCTTGATTTTATTCTTAGCTTTAGCAAAGTGAGGCTAGCTGGGTCGCTATTTTTTAACCCAGTTACCATTCACTTCAACATAATGACCGCTTTGCGTTTTTTCAATTGTTTTGGCAGCGGCGAGTGCCTCTACTTGTGAAAGTGACAAGTTATTCTTTTTAGCCAGCTTTAAGTACTGCGCTTTACGCTTTGTATTTATGTCATCAACAACCGCTTTTGCTTCTGCATTTTGTACAACAAGCCCTAAATAACCAGAGCTATCTTCACCGACTAAACCTTGGTTTTTAGCGTCATCAAGGCTAATAGCCCACGCAGAGAACGACATACATACAGCGCTAAGTAATGTAATAATATTTAATTTTTTCTTCGTATTCATGTTATGGCTCCTTAAAATAACTCACTGTCGTCACTAAATAAACTGTCGAGTTCTTTATCTACTTTTACGCGAATTTCGTGATCAACTTTCACATTTAAATTAATTGTAATAGGCTCTTTAGCAGACACCTCAACACGGTGCGTGCAGGCACTTAGTACGCTAATAGCACCCAGCGCGAGCAGTACTTTTATCGATAACGACTGTCTCATTATTAGTTTCCTTTTTGTGAGTATTGTTGCTCAACTTTTTGTGTAATTTCGTCACTTAAACGTAGTGCGCGTAAAAGGGTAAATACGTTTTCTTCATGATTGTAGTTAAAGTTAACTTGCTGCTGCTCTGCTTTATTATAACCTTGTAAATTAACACCGAGTTTTAACCAACCATCACTTTTTAGTGCAACACTACTATTTAGCTTTTGAATATCTAGATTTGTTAATAATCCTAATACAGGTTGCAATTCTTGCTGTTGCTGCATTACTGAATCAAACGCGGCATTATTGGTGATTTTTAAATTACCTGTTCCTTGGCTGAATAAACTACCGTCAATTATTTCAATTTTTCCACTATCAAAATGGACAGGTAAAGACCCCGCCAAGCGCCCCGTTAATACAATGCCTGACTTATCGTCGAGTGTAACGAGTTTACTTGCATCAATGTTTTCAAACTTAACATTAGCAACTTGGTTTGGCTTCCCTATTGTGTAGGTATCTAACGAAAATTCGCCACCAAACACACTTCCTTTTACATCATTTATAAGCGCGGTATTACTACTCACTTGCCATTGCCCTTTAATCGCTTTAACTACGGCACCCGCTCTAAACTCATTTAAATTAAAGGTAGTTGGTTTTACATTAAGCTTACCTGAATTATATTCCCCGCTAAACACGCTATTTAAATCACTCGCAAGGTAATCGTTATACAGTGCACTTGTATGACTAATCCCCATATTGAACGATGCACTTTGTAAGTTTACATCGCCGTTAATATAGCCATTAAATTCGCCCTTAGTCAGCTGTGCAAGCGGCTCAAATTGCCTAATAAATTTATTTAACGGCAACGTACTTTGTTCAGGAATAATAACTTCAAACGGATGAGCTTGCGACGACATATGATGATTTACAACTAACTCAACATCGTTTATAAATGCGTGATGCGTGGCTTTTAGTGCACGGCTTTGTAGCCCCGTAGACTCTACTTTTATATTATTAAGTTTTATGTCAGGGCTATTAACAGCCTTTATATTCGTTTTTGCTGTTAGATCAGCAAATAACTCACCTACGCCTAAATTAGCATTTGCTGTTAATGTGTTACTTATATCTGTGACTTTAAATTCTTTATATTCTGCGCTTTTTAATTGCTGCGTTAACGCTACCTCTGCGTTTAACTGTTTATCCATTTTTGCAGTTAAATCACCTTGATATTGCACTGCACTTATATCAAACGCATCTACATTATTAAGCGTTAATTTAGCATTTATAAGCCCTATTGGTTTTGAGTCTATAAACTCACTTATATCAAAGCGACCACTAAGGCTAAGCCCATTGGCTGTTGCAGGTGCAAACTCAGGCAAGCTTTCAAGCATAACGGCGTAATCGCCTTTAATTACAGCGCCAGATAACTGAGCATTAACGTTAATATTATTTATATCGGGTGTATTTATTTGAGCTGATAAATTTGTCTGTAAGTACTCAAGTGGAGATGTAATATTTAGTGTTGTATCTGTTATTAAAAAATCAAATTGCTTATCGCCTTCACTCATCAAATTAATTACAGGTACACTGAGTTCACTACCCTCTAAACGAATTGATTGAGGGAGTTTAAGTTGCCAATTTAAAGGAACTTGTTTGCTAACAAAGCCTGCGTATTCACTCGGTGGAATTAACCCAGCACAGCTTGGTGTTAGATTAATTTTGTTATTAAGCAAATCGGTATTAAACATTAGCGCTTGGCTATTTAAATTAAAATGAGTCGCCAATTTACCCGTAGTTAATACGTTAACCTGGCACTGCTGATTTGTATGAGAAAATTCATACGTGTGAGTAAACTGGGAGCTAATATCGCCATTTAACTCAAACTTTATACCGTCAAAGCTAAATGCTTGCTGAGTATTAAAGTTAAAATCTGCTATTAATGTATTTTTAGTGTTTATAACGTGCTTTAAAAAAGTGTCATTAATTAAAAACTGACCACTTACTTTATTAACAGCCAAATTTGCACTCGCGTTTATATCACCCGTGACATTAAATTTATTTAGTTTAGGTTCTAATATACTTATTTTAAGTGGCTTATTGAGCTCGTCACTTTTTACTACAAGCTGTTTAATGCTGATTAATGGGCGATTTAAGGGAAGCGCTAAATCGAGATTTTTAGCAAGTTGATTAGCATTATCACTTTTAGGGAGTGAATTAACCGTTAGCACTGCATTTTTAATATCTATACGCTTTGTATTTGCAGTAATACCAGTGAGTTGTAACTGTTGATTTTGATAATTTACACACACTTTATCAGCATGAATATTTAAGCTAGACGTGATTGAAAAATCAAGGCAATTTAACGTAATGCCTGCTTTTTTAAGCTCAGGCGCTATAACCCACTGTAATAAAGGTAAACGAAATACATAACCAAGCAGCAAGATACTTAGCAATACAGCCCCAACAATTAAACCAACTCGTTTAAACATACTATCCTTAAATGCTTTGTGCCCTAGCTTCTAGCCATACTAATCAAAAAAGGCTGCACAATGCAGCCTTTTTTATTTTACAGTTAGATTATGAATCTAACTTGTATAAACGCAAATGTAATTAACCTACGTTTTTACGTGCGTTACGGAACATACGCATCCACGGGCTATCCTCTTTCCATTCATCAGGATGCCAAGAGTTGGCAACGCTTCTAAATACACGTTCTGGATGCGGCATCATTACAGTGGCACGACCATCAGTAGACGTGATACCTGTAATACCTTCTGGAGAACCATTAGGGTTAGCTGGGTACTGCGTTGTAGGGTTACCATAGTTATCTACAAACTTAACTGCTACAGTGCCGCTATTAAGCGCCGCTTTAGTGGCTGTATCGTTTGCAAACTCAGCATGACCTTCACCATGAGAAACTGCAATTGGCATACGTGAGCCAGCCATTCCGTTAAAGAACACAGATGGATTCTCTTGTATTTCAACTAAACTAAAGCGAGCTTCAAAACGCTCTGATTTATTAGTTACAAAACGCGGCCAGTGCTCAGTGCCAGGAATCAACTCTTTTAACGTTGATAACATTTGGCAACCGTTACATACACCTAAGCTAAAGGTATCTTCACGATGGAAAAAGTTTTGGAACTGATCGCGTGCCATGTCGTTAAACAAAATAGACTTAGCCCAACCTTCACCCGCACCTAGTACGTCACCGTAAGAGAAGCCACCACATGCCACTAAACCTTTAAACTGCTCTAGTGTTAAACGACCTTCTAAAATGTCGCTCATGTGTACATCAACGGCTGCAAAACCTGCGCGGTTAAACGCTGCTGCCATTTCTAGGTGAGAGTTAACACCTTGCTCACGTAAAATAGCCATTTGCGGTTTAGCACCGGTTGCAATGTATGGCGCTGCTATATCTTCGTTTAAATCAAAGTTTAGTTTTACATTTAAGCCTGGATCTTTTGCATCAAATTTTGCATCAAACTCTTGCTTAGCACACTCAGGGTTATCACGGCGCGCTTGCATTTGATACGTTGTTTCAGCCCAAATAGTACGAAGCTCAGTACGCGTATGATTAAGTACCGTGTTTTCGCCACGGTTAAATATAATCGTATCGTCGCTATTAAGTGTACCGATGTTGTGAGTAATTGCTGCAATACCATGTTGTTCAAACACAGCATTTACTGCATCTAAATCACTATTTTCAACTTGAATTACTGCACCTAGCTCTTCGTTATAAAGCGCTTCAATGTCCGAACCTGTTAAACCTGCTAAATCAACCGTTACACCGGTATGACCCGTAAACGCCATTTCAGCAACCGTGGTAAATAAACCACCGTCTGAACGGTCATGATAAGCAAGTAACTTACTATCAGCCACTAGCGCTTGCATTGCGTTATAAAAGCCTTTTAATAACTCAGGGCTATCAACATCAGGTGTTACATCACCCAATTGCTTATAAACTTGCGCAAGGCTTGATGCGCCCATGCGGTTTTTACCCGCACCTAAATCAACTAATATAAGCGATGTATCGCCTTTATCTGTGCGCAGTTGTGGAGTTACTGTTTTACGTACGTCGTCAACACGACCAAACGCCGTTATAACCAGTGAAAGCGGCGATGTTACTGACTTCTCTTGTGAGTCACCTTCATCTTTCCATGTCGTTTTCATCGACATAGAATCTTTACCTACTGGAATAGTTAAACCAAGCGCAGGACAAAGCTCTTCGCCAACCGCTTTAACTGCTTCATATAAGCCTGCATCTTCACCTGGGTGACCAGCTGCTGCCATCCAGTTTGCTGATAACTTAATGTTTTCAAGGCTACCAATGTTTGCACAGGCAATATTAGTTAACGACTCAGCTACCGCTAAACGAGCAGATGCACCGTAATTAAGTAATGCCGCAGGAGTACGCTCACCAAGTGACATAGCTTCGCCGTGGTAAGTATCATACGTTGCCGCAGTTACTGCACAGTTAGCAACAGGCACTTGCCAAGGACCGACCATTTGATCTCGCGCTACTAACCCCGTAACTGAACGATCGCCAATAGTTATTAAGAATGTTTTTTCAGCAATGGTTGGTAAACGCATTAAGCGCTGCGCTGCATCTGCTGCATTTATTAATGTAGTATCAAGCGCTTTACCAACAACTTGCTTTGACGTTACATCGCGGTGCATTTTAGGTGCTTTACCTAATAATACGTCCAGCGGTAAATCAACGGGGTCATTTTTAAAGTGACTGTCTGACACGGTTAAGTGAGGTTCAGCGGTTGCTTCACCAATAACAGCGTACTGGGCACGTTCGCGCTTACAAATAGCTTCAAAGCGGTCAAAGTCCTCTACGCCAACAGCGAGTACATAACGCTCTTGTGATTCATTACACCAAATTTCGTGTGGTGCCATGCCTGGCTCATCATTAGGGATGCTACGTAATTGGAACTTACCACCACGTCCGCCATCGTTAACAAGCTCAGGAAACGCATTAGATAAACCGCCAGCACCTACATCATGAATAAACGCAATTGGGTTTTTATCACCTAGCTGCCAACATTTATCGATAACTTCTTGGCAACGACGTTCCATTTCTGGGTTTTCGCGCTGTACTGAAGCAAAGTCTAAATCTTCGTTTGATTGACCAGATGCCATACTTGATGCAGCACCACCGCCTAAACCAATGTTCATTGCAGGTCCGCCTAGCGCAATTAATTTAGCGCCTACAGGAATATCACCTTTTTGAACATGATCAGAGCGAATATTACCTAAACCGCCGGCAAGCATAATAGGCTTGTGGTAACCACGTACTTCTTCGCCGTTATGGCTTGTTACTTTTTCTTCGTAAGTACGGAAGTAACCTAATAAATTAGGACGACCAAACTCATTATTAAATGCAGCGCCACCTAGTGGACCTTCTGTCATAATATCAAGCGCGTTAACAATACGACCTGGCTTACCAAAATCGCTTTCCCATGGTTGCTCGTAACCTGGAATACGCAAGTTTGATACCGTAAAGCCAACTAAACCAGCTTTTGGCTTAGAGCCACGACCTGTTGCGCCTTCATCGCGAATCTCACCGCCAGAGCCCGTAGCTGCACCAGAGAATGGCGCAATAGCTGTTGGATGGTTATGAGTTTCAACTTTCATTAATATTTCAATGTCTTCTTGATGATACGCATATTCACCTTGCGCATTTGGGAAGAAGCGACCCGCTTTTGAGCCTTTCATTACTGCCGCGTTATCTTTATACGCCGACAATACATTTTCAGGATTTAGCTCAAAGGTATTTTTAATCATTTTAAACAGCGATTTTGGCTGCTCTTTTCCATCGATTGTCCAGTCAGCATTAAATATTTTATGGCGACAATGCTCTGAGTTTGCCTGTGCAAACATAAACAATTCGATATCGTTAGGGTTACGTCCTAACTTTATAAAGTTTTCTACTAAGTAATCTATTTCGTCATCAGCAAGGGCAAAACCTTGCTCAACATTAGCTATTGCTAATGCTTCACGTCCACCACCTAAAATATCAACAGACGACATTTGGCGTGGTGCATCAGTACGAAATAATTGAGCAGCATCTTCAAATTGGTTGTGTGTTGCTTCAGTCATACGGTCGTGTAATAACGCAGTTACTTGTGCTAGTTGCTCTGCGTTTAAGTCACCTTCAACATAATAAGCAATACCACGTTCAACGCGATGAACCTGCTTTAAACCACAGTTGTGGGCAATATCGGTTGCTTTAGATGCCCAAGGCGAAATGGTACCTGGGCGAGGTGTAACAAGTACAAGTTTGCCAGCTGGGGTATGCTCAGCAATAGTTGGACCATAAGTTAATAGCTTTTCAAGCTTGGTTTGCTCGGCGCTACTTAATGGCGACGTTAAGTCGGTAAAGTGAGCATACTCGGCATATACGTTAGTGACTGGAAGTTGCGATTGTTGGCAACGCGCTAAAATTTTATTAACTCTGAACTCTGAAAGTGCTGGTGCACCACGAAGGATCAACATAGATAATTTCACCCGGGGTTAGGGATTGAACGATATTTTAGGGCAACATTATAGTCTAAGTAGCATTGAGATTTAACTCAAAATTACGCTTTTCATAAAATTAACTTTTCAGCTTTATTTATAGCCGCTTTTAGTTAATAAAATAAAAGGTAAAGTGACGTAGTGGCTAAGTTTTGCTATAACGGGGTTTAATGGGTTAAAGAGGCAAACAATGTTGAAAGAAAAGCTAATAATAATCATTACTTTAGTTATGCTGTTATGTGCATGTGATATGCAAGAACAGCCAACTCAACTCGCCCAAATAAAAGAACACAATAAAATACGTGTAGGTACGCTTGCAAGCGCTAGTAATTATTATCAAGCAGTGCAAGGCGAGCAAGGTTTTGAATATGAACTTTCGCAAGCTTTTGCCGATTATTTAGGTGTAGAGCTTGAAATAGTCCCATTTTTTAATTTATCTGATATGTTTGAACGCCTTGAAAGCGGTGATTTAGATTTAATTGCCTCAGGACTTACCTATAATAAAACCCGTGCAGAGCAATACCGTTACGGACCGACTTACAGAACAATCAGCCAAAAATTAGTTTATAAACAAGGTCGTGTTCGTCCTCGAGAATTTGACGACTTAGATGGCAACTTTACTGTTATAGCTAAAAGTAGCCACTCGCTTACTCTACAAAAAATGAAGAAAAACAATCCTGATCTTACCTGGACAGAAAGCGAAGAATTTGACGAAGAAGAACTTCTCCAAGCAGTTATTGATGGAGAAATAGATTATACACTTGCTGATACGCATACATTATCGCTGTTTCGCCGTTACCACCCAAATTTAAGTATTGGTTTTTCTGTTAGTCATAATGACCCAATTGCATGGATACTCAATAAATCTAAAGATGATTCTTTGTACGCATTATTAGTGCCATTTTTTGGTGACGTTAAGCAAAGTAACCAGCTCTATGTACTTGAAGAAAAATACTTTGGTCACGTACGCCAATTTAACTATGTAAATACCCTAGCCTATATAGAAGCAATTAAAGAAACCTTACCAACATACCAGCCATGGTTTGAACAATATGCAGGTAGCCTTGACTGGCGATTATTAGCAGCACTTAGCTATCAAGAATCTATGTGGAATCCTCGTGCTAAATCACCAACGGGTGTGCGCGGTATCATGATGCTAACCCGCAGTACAGCCAAGCAAGTGGGTGTTACTAACCGATTAGAGCCAGAGCAAAACATTCGCGGTGGTGGTAAATATTTAAGTAAACTGATTAAGCGTATTCCCGACAGAATCCCTCAACCGGATAGAACATGGCTTGCACTAGCGGCTTACAATGTAGGTTGGGGACACGTTAATGACGCACGTATAATTACCGAACAGCAAGGCGCAAGCCCTGATAAATGGGCTGATGTAAAAAAACGCTTGCCGCTACTAATTAAAAAGCGCTATTACCGTAAAACTCGCTACGGTTATTCCCGTGGCGATGTAGCTGTAAAGTATGTTGATAATATTAGAAGGTATTATGATGCACTCGTTTGGCTCGATGAAAATGATGCAATTGATCCAGAACCAAAAGCAGATCCGGTTAATGTTATCGAACCTGTTATAGACCCTGTTTTAGAGCCAATTAACGAGAAAAGCAACAAAACTGAACCTGAATCTGAATCTGAATCTGTTAAAGATTCACCTGAAAAATTAGAAGAAGTAGTAGATAAAAAAGCAGTAGAACAATCAAAAGAGCTAAAAACTAATAATCGCTAATATAAATAGATGTAATCTTGTTTGTGTACTTGATAAGAACAAAAAATAAGTAAATTAAATATCTGTTTACTTGTCATCAAATGATCACTAATGTGTGTTAATTGTATATCTGTATTTTATAGGGATATACCTGTGCCTTGCTCAATCTTACGCATTAGGAGAACACATGCTAAAACGTAGACGCACACAAAAATTAAAACGTAATGTAATTTACTCAACTGCAACACGTCGTCGTGTTATGTTGCGCAAGCTACACAAAAAAATAATCTGGCGCCGTCGCATGTTTGCTATGCAGCAAATGGAAGGTTCAGAAATCCAGCCAATCGTTAATTAAAGACTGGTAGCATCCCGAGCAGCTTTTTTAGCTGCTTTGATTTGCGCTCTTCTACGTTTAAAAAAATCCGAAATAGTATCACCGCACTGTTGTGCTAAAACACCACCACACACCTCAACTTGATGATTTAACCGAGGCTCTTGTAGTAGGTTCATTATTGAACCCGCAGATCCTGTTTTTGCATCAACGGCACCAAATACTAAACGCCTTATTCTGCTGTGAACTAATAACCCTGCACACATAGAACAAGGTTCTAATGTTACATACAGCGTGCAATCAATTAAGCGATAATTATTAAGCACTTTTCCAGCTTCTCGTACTGCAATCATCTCAGCATGTGCCGATGGGTCGTTATCCGTTATTGAGCGATTGTATCCTACTGAAATTAGCTGGTTATCTTTTACGATAATCGCCCCCACAGGAATTTCATCAAGCTGATCTGCTTGCTTTGCATACAAAAGCGCTTGTTCCATCCAGTAGGAATCATCAAATTGATCGTTCATTATCTCTGCTTAAGTAACTTTTTATGCCGTAATTATACCTAGTTAGCACTCTAAAGTGCGCCATTCATTACTTTATTGCAAAAATAAAACAATATTTACCCGTTTGTAATGGCTCACTAGTGCTGATTTACGCTATAATCTCACGCTTTTTTTATTTAGCTCACAACACGGGTAGCAAATGAAATTTCCTGGACGCCGCAGGCATAAACATTATTTTCCAGTGGAAGCCAAAGATCCACTTACCAATCAACTTAACGCAACAGAGCGATTACAACGTAGTTATATTACGGGTATCGATCAGATCGTTGTTGATATAGAGGCAAAAGTTGATCAAGCTTTCCTTGACGAATTTCAACTACGTAGAGGCATGTCGCAAGTTATTGATAGCGATATAACAAACGCCTTATACGATCGTTTAAAATTAAACGATATGGTTGATTTTGAGTTTGCCGGTGGAACCATTGGTAACACTATGCACAACTACTCTGTACTTGCAGATGATCGCTCAGTTTTATTAGGCGTAATGAGCGAAAATATAAAAATTGGTAGCTACGCTTACCGCTTTTTATGTAATACCTCAAGCCGAGTAGATTTAAACTACCTTCAACCAGTTGATGGACCTATCGGTCGTTGTTTTACATTAATTGATGAAACCGGTGAGCGTACTTTTGCAATAAGCGCTGGCTTAATGAATCACTTACGACCTGAATCTATCGATAAAGATCTTATTGTAAATTCATCAGCATTAGTGATCAGTGCCTACCTTATGCGCACTCAAGGTAGCGAAACGATGACTGAAGCCACTATGCAAGCGGTTAAGTACGCTAATGATGCAGGTGTGCCAGTTGTGCTTACACTCGGTACTAAGTTCTTAATTGAACAAGACCCTACCTGGTGGGCAAGTTTCGTCGAAAAGCATGTTGATATTCTTGCTATGAACGAAGAAGAAGGTTTAGCTATTACAGGTTTTGAAGATCCCCTTTTAGCTGCCGATAAAGCACTTGATTGGGTAGACTTGGTAATTTGTACCGCTGGCGAAAAAGGCTTATTTATGGCCGGCTATGTAGACGAAAGCTTAAAGCGTGAAACCGAATACCCGTTACTACCAGGTGCTATACCTGATTTTAACCGTTACGAATTCTCACGTGCTATGCGCAAAGATGAATGTGATGAACCTATCAGAGCATATAGTCATACTGCCCCATTTATGGGTGGACCTGATTCAATCAAAAACACCAATGGTGCAGGCGATTGCGCATTAGCCGCTGTACTACATGATTTGTCAGCGAATGTTTACCATAAGCTTAATGTAGCAAACTCAGCTAAACATCAGCAACAAGCTATTACTTACTCGTCACTATCGCAAATTAGTAAATATGCTAACCGAGCTAGCTATGAAGTATTAGTTCAGCACTCTCCGCGTTTATCTCGCGGCTTACCAGAGCGTGAAGATTGCCTAGAACAGGTTTATTGGGAACAATAATTAATAGTTGGGAGCAATTTTTGCTCCCATCGGTTAACTAAAAAATAGAAATATCGAGTTTCTTAGATAGCAGTTCTAATGCTGCTATTCCTGCAACGGAGTTACCAAACGAATTAAGTCCTGGAGAATAAACTGCGACCGTAAACTTATTTGGTAATACGGCTAAAATAGTTCCTGACACTCCCGACTTACCAGGCATACCAACTCTGTAACCAAAATCACCTGCTGCATCATATAGACCACTCGTAAATAAAAGCGAATTAAGCTGCTTATTCTGACGACTACTTAAAACACGATTGCCTGATCGATTATCAACACCTTTATTAGCTAAAAAATTATAAGCTTTAGCCAACTCAATACAATTAAGTTCAATAGAGCAAAAGTTAAAGTAAGCCCACAAAACATCATCAACTTCATTTTCAAAATTACCAAACGATTTCATTAAATGCGCCATAGCAGCATTACGATGCCTGAATTCATATTCTGAATTGGCAACTTTCTTATCAATAATAATCCCTCTATTACCAGCTAATAGCCTGAAGGTTTCGAGCATTGAATGCATTGGAGCAGATAAACGGCTGTATAATGCATCGCACGTTACAATAGCGCCGGCATTAATAAAAGGGTTACGGGGAATGCCCTTTTCAAACTCAAGCTGTGTAAGCGAATTAAATGCCGTACCTGAGGGTTCCTTACCAACTCTATGCCACAGCTCATCACCGTAACGTTGTAGTGCCATTGTAAGTGTCATTACTTTAGAGACAGATTGAATAGTAAAACGCTGCGTACAATCACCAGCACAAATTGTTTCACCATTTGTAGTATATATAGCAATTGAAAATTGCTTAGGATCAACCTCAGCCAGAGCTGGAATATAATCAGCTACTTTTCCTTGCGATAGCAAAGGTGCTACTTCTTGAGTTACCTCATTCAATACACGTTGATAATCCGCAGTAGGCAATCTAAACCTCTATATCATCATTCATAAAATTGAATTTTAGCACGCGCGAATAGTCACACCTAGTTTTGTTATTGAATTTAAAGGTGAGACTTTGCTTAATTTAAAAAAGCAAAAAAACGTCATATTACTGCAGCGAGTTTCTTTTAATTGAATTCGGATAATGTCGTAGTGCCCATAGCCGTGGAGAGCCACATAGCAAATACCACACTATTATTAATCGTGTGGTTTCTTAGTGTGCAGAGTTTTATTAATTTCAAAAAGTAAAAAACCCGTCACATTGCTGTAACGGGTTTCTCTTAATTAAATCCTGGTAATGTCGTAGTGCCCACAGCGGTGGAGAGTCACATAGCAAATGCGACACTATTATTAATCGTGTCGCCTCTTAGTGTGCAGGGTTTTACTAATTTCAAAAAGCAAAAAACCCGTTACATTGCTGTAACGGGTTTCTCTTAATTAAATCCTGGTAATGTCGTAGTGCCCACAGCGGTGGAGAGTCACATAGTAAATGCTACACTATTATTAATCGTGTCGTCTCTTAGTGTGCAGGGTTTTACTAATTTCAAAAAGCAAAAAACCCGTTACATCGCTGTAACGGGTTTCTCTTAATTAAATCCTGGTAATGTCGTAGTGCCCACAGCGGTGGAGAG
>NZ_WTLC01000057.1:0-21330 GCF_011378875.1 Pseudoalteromonas sp. Z9A5 | reverse complement strand
GAATTATCATTCCATGCTCGCTTTAGCATTTACTATGATGTGGCTACCAATGTGGGCTGATTAATATATATACTACAAAGATCAACAGCCCCTAGATTAAGTCATTCTTTTTTGTACTTTAACGTCACATTATTAATCTGCTATTAAAATTTACGAACTAACTCTTGAACATGTGGATCTGACGAGCCATAACTTACTATAAATACATCGAGATCTGCGTATTCGTATAACTTTAATGAGCGCTCAATTGCAGTCATAATCCACTCTCGCTCATTACCAAATACACCGCCGCCGATAAGTGTTAGGTAGACTTTATTATTGCCTGTTTTTTCAGCGTTTAAAATAGCTGAGCATAGTGTCGCTTCGTAAGATGCTTCTAAAATCAGTTTAGCAAAATCTGCCCATAAAACGGGTGATATTTGTGAGTAAGCAACAGGTAGGGCAGAGCAGTAAACCTGAGTAACGGTTCGTTTTAAATCATTGAGTGTTACTTCAGTATTCCACTGTACGCCTATGCGTAATAAACTTCTTAGTTCATCACGTTCTGATTCAGTCGCTAATTTTAGTTTTGCATTTATTGCTGTTAGGCCATCTGCTGATGCTAAAACATAGCCATTTTTCATTTCCCAAAGGCGGTCGTTTTTATTACCTAGTGCAACACCTATTTCAGTTAGGCAGTCTATTTGATTGTTAGAAGTTTGACCAATTTCACCGTTAACGTTTGCAAAGTAGTTACGATAAATAGTGCCTGCGCCGGCAGCAATTGCACAAGCGGGTCCTTGTGTTCGGTCGTACTCATAGCCATCGATGCCTTGCTCTGGTGTAACATTTGGAGAGACCATTTCTAACAGATTAAATTGTGAGGCAACTTGAAATAATGCCCCTATGTTCGCTTCGTCGGTATGCAGGTCTTGAACATTGGCAACTATTTCGCGAAGAGATGTTTTTGTATTTAGCTCTTTGTCGCAACTAACGTGGCTAACACGACTACGTAGTTTTTCTAGTGTTGGTGTTTCTAGCAAGCCGCAAAAGAATTCTTTTTGGTTTACTAGCGATTTTAATATATTCCCTTTAACGGATAAGTTTTTACGGACTTGTGTAGGGGATTGCTCACTAAAACCGGTTAGTTTTTCAAACCACATTTAAAGCTCCTTAAATGGCATAATTAATTACGTTGTTTATAACGTATATATTCTAAAAATGAAAAGTACTTATTTTTCAAACGTTGTAGATAAATACAGTCTTTAGCTATGTAATCTTCTTGCTCGTTTTTATATTTTTGGGTATGAATTAATTCTAACGTTTAAAATTAAAGGATAAATCCCTATAAAATATGAATTGATTACAGCTTTAAGTTATCATAAACAGGTCTACAAAGGATGGTTGATAGCTCACCATTTTATTAAAAATATTAGCTCTAAAAATGCAAGGACAGAAAAGTGATAGACAAGACGATACTTATATCTTTAGTTGCCGCGTTAACAATTACGTTATCGGGGTGTGCGTCTAAGGCGCCTAAATCTCAATACATTACTATTTCTACTCCTGTATTAAATAAAATTTCAGAAACAACGATTGGCTCAAAACTGTTCACTCAAACAACGGGAACTTACGCCGAGACGATTGCTGTGGAGCCTTTTAAAGCCTATTATGGTGGTGTATCGAACCGAACTGTATTTTATAAAAGTGCAGGGGCTACTTTTGAATCGAATAATGATTCTGCTGTGAGTATTAACAATAGTTTTGGTGAGCCATTACGTAACCAAAATTATGTGCAGTATGAGCCAGAAAAAAATGAGTTATGTATCGATTTAATGATTTGCTTTGATGACACAATAATTGATTTTGTTTATTCTCCAGAGAAGTCATTAACGGTTAGAAAAGATGCCTTACAGCACATCATTGAATATAATGGAAAAATAGGACGCATTCTTAATTTTACATACCGAGAATTTAACGAGTCTATGACCCATAAACCGTTTTCAGAAGATTTTACGATGGATTTAGGTGAAGGTAATAACCTGGTTTATAAAGGCGCTTTAATTGAAGTAATTGGAGCATCAAAGAGTACAATTAAATATAAAGTGATATCCAATTTTAATGACTGATTTTTGTGTTATGGGTCATAAATCTATTGATGCTAAGTTGTTGAGTATGCTTTTTTAGTTAAGCATACCTTTTTATTTAGTAACGCTGTGCTGTTTAACTAAAGGCGTTTAAAACTTCTTGCTCGCATTTTTCACGTTCTGCAATCATAGCTTCAAAGTCAGCTTGAATTTGTGTTAAAACGGCTGGTGGATTAAGTCGTTTGATTCTTTTAAATTGAATACTTTCTTCTTCGTCATAGGCAAGTATTGCTAAAGTGACTTTTTCGCGTTCAATACCGTTTGAAAACATGCCTTCGGCATCTAATTGCACCAGCACTTTTTCCATTGTTGCAAGCCATTGGTGCCAATTATCCATCGCTTCTATATCTGATTGAAAAAAATCGATGCTATTTTCTAATTTTTGACATTCCGCAGTTGTTTCATCAAAGTATTCAGAGTAATCCTCAAGTGTGGGGTAGTCTTCGGGGTTCCATTTAGCCATGTAAAAACTGCTTACATCGTTGTCGTATTCTTCTTCAAATACTTCTTTTAAATCCGATAAGGTATTAAACATTGGCAGTAGTGAGTAGCTACCTGTGTGGTAAAACCCCATTACATAAAGATCGTCACCATATTTTTGTATGATATTTTTAAATGCTTTTTTTGTATCTTGATAAAGTGTTTGTTCGAAGTTTTTAGTATCTAACATAAAATGGTAATTCCTTTTATGACTACTGAAATTGATATGAGAGGGTGGTGGCGTGATATAAATTCACTCTACCAAAATAAAACAAATGAGTAATAACCAGAGCTATTACTCTGGCTATTGTAAGCTTATTTTATATTAACCATCACTTGTAATTGTATCAATTAATTCGCTAAGTACGGCTTCGGCTTTGCTGGTTTCTACTTGGCAAGTACCTGCATTTAAGTGGCCCCCGCCATTATATTTAAGACACAGTTCGCCAACATTAGTATTTGATGTGCGGTTAGTAATTGATTTACCTACGGCATACACTACGTTTTGCTTTTTAAGGCCCCACATTTTATGAATAGAGATGTTGCAGTCGGGGTACATGGCATAAATAACAAAGCGGTTTGTGGCGTAAATAGTTTCTTCTTGGGTTAAATCAAGTACCACTAAGTTTTTGTGGACCGTTGCGCATTGAGTAATTTGCTCTTTGGCTTTTTCGTTATGCTCGTTATATAAAGCAACACGTTCGGCTACGTCTTCCATTTGTAAAATGCTTTCAATGCTTTGATCTTTACATGCATCAATAAGTTTCATCATTAGTTGGTAGTTTGAAATTTTAAACTCGCGGAAACGACCAAGCCCCGTGCGCGCATCCATAATAAAGTTCATTAGCACCCAATCAGTTGGGTTGAGAATTTCGTCTTTTGAAAACTGAGCGGCGTCGCCTTTATCTACAGCATCCATCATTTCAACAGAAATGTTAGGAAGCTTTTCAGCACCGCCGTAATAGTCATAAACTACGCGTGCTGCTGATGGCGCGTCTGGGTCAATAATATGGTTTTTAATATCGCTTGAGTTACGTACGGTTTCGCTAAGATGATGGTCAAATGCTATATGGCAACCTGCAACGTAGGGAAGATTGGTAGTAATGTCGTTTTCGGTAATGTCTATTTTACCATCTTGCATGTCTTTTGGGTGTACAAACAAAATATCGTCAATTAGGTCTAAGTCTTTAAGCAATACGGCACAAACTAAGCCATCAAAATCGCTGCGAGTAACTAGTCTAAATTTATTATTGGGCATAGCTATTCCATTATTTAATTTAATTATCAATTAAGTGTAACAGCTAAAATATTTTTTGAGAGGCCTGCTTTAAAAAATTATAAAAAAAGCCAAAACAAATGTTTTGGCTTTTACTTAGCAAGTTTGTATGTGATGAGTAGGTTATGCGCCTGGACCACATTCCATACATGAGTTTACAATGTCTGGACCAAATTTAAGTTTGGCGTTTAAGTCACGAAGAGCAGTACGTAATCCTTCTTCAATTACTGGGTGGTAAAATGGCATGTCGAGCATTTCAGGTACGGTCATTTTATTTTGAACTGCCCATGCTAGTAAGTGAGCAATATGTTCAGCTTGTGGCCCAATAAATTCAGCACCTAAAAATAAGCCTGTGCCTTGTTCTGCGTATACACGCATATGACCTTTGTTTTTAAGCATTACACGGCTTCGACCTTGGTTTTCAAAGCTTACTTCACCTACTTCAAAACAACCACATGGGCCTAAACGGTCGGTAATTTGTTTAAAGCTTTCGCCTACCATCGCTATTTGTGGGTCGCTAAATACGGCTGCAATTTTAGCTCTGCGCAAGCCTATACGTACATCTGGGAAGCGGCCTGCATTTTGTCCTGCAATAGTGCCTTGATCAGATGCTTCATGTAGCAATGGGATCATGTTACTTGCGTCGCCCGCTATAAATATATTTGACTCGCCACATTGCATTGTGTGCGGGTCAGCATTCGGTACGCCGCGTTCGTCAAGTTCAATACCCGTGTTTTCAAGGCCTAGTTTATCTACGTTAGGTACTCGGCCTGTGGCTGCAAGTACGTAGTTAAACTGTTCGGTGTGTTTTTCACCTTGTTTGTCGGTGTAAGTTAGCTGTGCTTTGTCGCCAACTTGCATCATGTCAGATACGTTTGAGTCGGTATCTACAAAAAATTCTTGAGCAAAAACAGTGTTTGCATAATCTCTTACTACCGGGTCTGTAAGTGGACCGATAGCACCGCCTACACCAAATAGTTTTACATTTACGCCTAATCGGCTAAGTGCTTGACCAATTTCTAAGCCTATAACACCTGGGCCAAATACAGCGACTGATTCTGGTAAGTCATCCCAATCAAATACGTCGTCGTTTATAATAAGTTTGTCACCAAAGTTATTAAATACACCTGGGTATGAAGGGCGTGAGCCGGTTGCAATGACAAAGCGTTTAGCGGTAATAATTGTGTGGTCGTCTATTTGCATGCGATTTGCATCTAAAAACTTAGCGTAACCACGAATTTTATCTACGTCTGGTAATTCATCAACGGCTTCTACTACAAATCCTGCAAAACGATCTCGCTCACTGCGTACTCTTGCCATTACGGCTTTACCATCAATGACTGGCTTTGAGCTATGTACACCAAATGCAGGAGCCATTTCAATTGAGTGTGCTGCTTCTGCTGCGGCAATTAATAACTTACTTGGCATACAACCTACACGTGCGCACGTTGTGCCGTATGGACCAGATTCGATCATTAATACGTTTTGTGTGAACTGTTTAGCATTACGATAAGCACTTAAACCAGCAGTACCTGCGCCAATAACAACAACATCGGTTTGCAATTCTTTCATAGCGTTTTTCCTTTAATAAATAGGGGCTTAAAGCCCCTATTTTTACCTATTTAAACTAGATATTTAATTTACTTATTAGCAAAGTACTTTTCTAAATCGTCTGAACCGCCAATGTGTTTACCACCAATAAATATTTGTGGAACAGTTTCACGACCAGATACCGCTTTAAGGCTTGTTAGTGATGCGCCTGTGCCCATTACAATTTCTTCAAACGCGAAGCCTTTTTCTGTAAGTAGCTCTTTTGCTTTTTTACAAAATGGACAGCTAGGTTTAGTGAAAATGCTCACAGGCTCTGGCTTAGCTTGTTTAGGATTAATGTAATCTAGCATTGTGTCTGCGTCTGATACTTCAAACGGGTCACCTGGTAAATCTGGTTCGATGAACATTTTTTCAATCACACCGTCTTTAACAAGCATAGAGTATCTCCAGCTACGTTTACCAAAACCAAGGTCGTTTTTATCTACTAACATACCCATGCCGTCAGTAAATTCGCCGTTACCGTCTGGTAATAAAGTGATATTTTGTGCTTCTTGAAATTCTGCCCATGCGTTCATAACAAATGTATCGTTTACAGATAAACATACTATTTCATCAACGCCGTTTTGCTTAAGTACACCAGCTAATTCGTTGTAGCGTGGTAAATGAGTTGATGAACATGTTGGTGTAAATGCACCTGGTAGTGAAAACACTACAACAGTTTTACCTTTAAAAACTTCATCTGTAGTTACCGATTTCCATTCGTCGTTTTGACGAGTTGCAAATGTAACGCTTGGGATTGTTTGACCTTCAATATTCTTTAACATAATTTTTGTTCCTCTTGATTTGTTGATAGCCATTATGGCGAATAATTAAATATAGTTCTAATCGTTTGTTTGTATTAAACTGATAGCTATAAACTATCAGGTTGGGATGAACATGAACTTAAAAGATTTTGAGTATGTAAAAGCAATAGCGCAATACAAGCATTTTCGCAAAGCCGCCGATGCATGTTTTGTTAGCCAGCCTACATTAAGTGGTCAAGTAAAAAAACTAGAACAAGAGCTCGGTGTTACTTTATTTGACCGCTCAACTAAGCAAGTTACCTTAACTGCAAAAGGTGCTCGTTTATTGACGCAAATAGAAATTATTTTAGAACAAACGCAAATACTCAAAGAGCTTGCGGCAACCTCTAACGAACCTCTGCAAGGTAAATTAACCATTGGTATTATTCCTACCATCGCGCCTTACTTGTTGCCTGCGTTGTTAACATCAATGAAAGCCGCTTTTGTTGATAGTCAGTTTTCGTTTGTTGAAATGCAAACTGCGACCATTTTAGAGGCACTTAATAGTGGTCAGCTCGATTTTGCAATTTTGGCTGATGTGCCAGAGCTTAAAAATTACCATACTGTTAATTTGTACAAAGAAGACTTTTTAGTTGCGGTATCAAACGATAATGCTCTTTCTAAACATAAAAAAGTAGCACTGAGTGACCTACAAGGTTGTAGCCTCTTAATGTTAAGTGATGGTCATTGCTTTAAAGATCAAGCCCAAAAGTTTTGTTTTTCTGCTGGGGTCGATGTGTCTAATCAATATCAGGGGAATAGTTTAGAAACATTACTTGCATTAGTCGCTATGGATGATGGTATTACATTTGTACCAAAACTGGCTTGTAATGACCGTATGGGGGTTAATTATTTACCTATATTTCCTAACCAGCAACGTAATGTTGTGTTTGCTTGCAGAAAACATTACCCACACTTATTAGGTGTTGAGCAATTAGGTGAGTGGTTATCGGCTCACCCTAATTTAAAAGCTAAATTGACTGAAAAAATCTAAAGTTCTTGGCTGATTATTTCTACTACATCGTTTATTTGCACACCAGGTAGTGGTTTGTCATCAATACTTACCGCTATTGCTGTTTGTTGGTACAACTGCTCTACACGAATACTGTTAAGAGTGGTTATTTTGTGTGGCATTACATTGCCTGCGGCATCGGTTAAATAGTTATGGTGGGCAATGCTTAATAGTTGTCCTTTTTGTAAACCATGTGCTTTACCTAAATTAATAACTATTTTACTGTTTTCCATATGCATAATTTTACCCTGAGTGGGTAGGCACGCCATAACCGATTGTAAGTCGTAACTTAAGGTTTGGTTAATGTCGGTAATACTTTGTCCAAAAGGTGATTCCCAAAAAGCATTACTATTTACATCTACAATTTTTGTTTTTTCAAATGGCCAAATAGCCTGACTTTGATAGCTATTTTGCCAAAGCTGTTCGTAAGTTGTGCCATCAAATAACGTAAATTCTATTTGATAGTTTCGCTTATAGGTTTCGTCTTGCCAAAAAGCATAATCGTTATTGAGTTTATTGCTGGTGGATAAATTAGTTATTTGACTGAGCAAAACATATTGTGCGTTGCTACGTGATGATATTTCTTCTAACTGCGTATTTGAATAATCGTGTTGTTGAGTAAAATATTTATCAACTTTAATAGCGTTATTAAAATAGGCAACAGGGACTGCACTCATTTTTGATTTTTGTAATGAGGTAAATATTTTTTTACTTACTGCTTTGTTTATGTCAAATATTTGACCCATCATCGCTTGCTCACGATGATTCAATTGGCTTTGTGTTACTGCTACAAATTTATTAAAGCTACTTTGCGGACATTGCTCAGCCTGAGCAAAAATATCGAGGCGTAACGTAATGGCAAATTTATCATTGTATTGATTCTCGCTGATCAGCTCTATTTTTTGTATTTCGCCATGGCTACTAATTTTAAGTTGATCTTGCATCAACACGCCATCTACCAAGGTTTGCACTGAGCTTACGCGTGCGCCAGAAAACACAAGAGCTTGCGTGATAGCATCTTTTATTGCTGCTGATTTAGCGGCGCTCGTATCACCACTTTTAATTTGAGCGTGACCAGTCGATTCGTACCATTGGGCTTTTGTAAAAGCCGAAAACGTTAATAAAGCAGTTGCACTTAATCCTGCAAATGCCAATGATAAAAACGACTTCATACTCTTACTCCAATTAAACGTTAGCTAGTAAAGTGTTAGAGCAAGGACTGTACCAATATTATATAAGTGTTATTGGTTGTATTATAAATGGCATCAAACGTGCATATATTTGAGTAATTAATATATAAGGGCTATGTGCTATGCGAGTAATATCGTTACTTATTACGCTTGGGTGTTTAACTTTAAGCGGTTGTAGCAGCATGTTTGATAAACATGTTGAATATAACTATGTAGAACCAAATAATTACCCCGTTTTAAAAGCAATAGGGTATGCACCTATAAGTTTACAAAATGGCGCTAACAATTCGCAAAAGCAATTAATGGCTATTAAAGCCTCAAAATTAGAAGCGTACAGAGAACTAACTGAGCAAGTTTATGGGCAAAAAATTACCGCAGGCACAAATGTTGCGGGCTCTATTGCACAAGATGACTACTTACAAAGTAAAGTGCAGGGTATTATTAAAGGCGCGCAAATTATAAAAACGTATGCTGTGGATGATACGTATGTAACCGAGCTTGAATTAAATATGAAGCGCGTACACGACTTATACATAAGCGAAATTAAGCCGCGTGAAGTTAAAAAAGTTACTTATTATTAGGGGCTATTTTATCTCTATAAGAAAGGGCGTTTATGTCTGCTCGGTGCTTATATGTTGTGGTTGGCTATTTTCGAAGTAATTAGGGTGGATAAATTTTGTATTACTTTAAATTAAATACCTTGCTGTGAATCTAATTATTATATTTTAAGTTTTTTAGTAATACGTTTAAAAGTTTATTCAAAATATCTCCTCCTTTTATATTGAGTGCTATGCTGTTGTTAAGGATTAATTTTTAAGCAGACAACGCAGTGCTCAATAAGTATTTTTTATTTCCTCTGTTATTAAAAATGATAGTGTAAATGGCGTTTAAGCCAACCTATTCTTATTTTTATTTTATCTCCTGGTGCACAGCTAATTTGTGCTATCTACTGCTGTTTTTTATACTCTCCAGCGGCGTTTTTGCGAGCCGTGTAAATATTCAATTTAATATGTTCATAGAGTTAATGGGTAAAAAATATGGTGCGGACCGCGCTGATGTTGCCCGTAACTGGCAGAGCATGTTAATACAAGCTCAAAGTAAACCAGAGAATCAACAAATACTCATGGTGAACGATTTTTTTGCACGTAATCTGCGCTATCAAACTGATATTTTATTGTGGAAACAAAGCGATTACTGGGCAACCCCTTTAGAAACCTTAGGTAGGGGCTTGGGTGATTGCGAAGATTATGCAATAGCAAAATATGTAAGCTTAAGGGCTTTGGGCGTGAGTGACGATAAGTTACGACTTATATACGTTAAAGCTAAAATAGCGGGTACAAACAAAACACAAGCGCATATGGTTTTGGGTTATTTTACTACGCCAAATGCGCAACCGCTTATTTTAGATAGTTTAATTATAAAAGTACTGCCTGCTGCAAAGCGTGTAGATTTAAGCCCTGTTTTTAGTTTTAACAGCCAAGGTTTATGGGCAAATAATTCAACCAAAAGTGTCGCTAGCCCAACAGCAAGATTATCGCGCTGGCGTAAAGTTTTGGAGCAGACAACGCAAGAAGGGGTTATGTGGTAATGGCATCATTTTCCTTATTTAAATATTTAAAAAAGAGAAAAATAACATTAAGGCAAGAGCTATGGATTGCGCTTTTAATTGTTATTTTTGTTGGCTTTATTAGTAGTGTTTTAATTAGTACAAACTCAGCTAAAAATTATTTTTCTACTCAGCTTTATTTAAAAAATGTAGATAATGCCAGTTCGCTCGCGTTAATGATAAGCCAGTTAGATAAAGACCCAGTTGAGCTTGAGCTATTGGTGTCAGCAACTTTTGATACAGGCCATTACAAACGTATTGAACTACAAAGCCCAAGCTCAGAGGTTATAGTTAAGCGTACTTTTGAAGATGATCTTGAGATTATGGCTCCAAAGTGGTTTAAATTTTTGTATCAACTTAATGTTTTACCTGGTGTAGCGCAGGTTAATGATGGTTGGCAGCAATTTGGAACGCTTTATGTAGAAAGTCATAGTCAGTATGCCGAACAAGCCTTATGGCAAAGTGCATTAAAACTATTTTTTAGTTTTTTAATTGTTGCTGTACTCGCGTGTATTGTAAGTGCTTACTTTTTACAAAGAATACTTAAACCATTGGATGATGTGGTTTATCAAGCAAATGCATTTGGTGAAAAGCGCTTTATAAAATCGACAGTGCCGCGCACTTTTGAATTTGCGCATTTGGTGCAGTCAATGAACCAGTTATCAACTCGCTTTAGCCGTATTATTAAAGAAGATAATATACGTTTAGAAGAACTAAGGTTTAAATCACAGCATGATGAACTTACCGGTTTAGCTAATCGAGAATACTTTTGTGCAACACTTGAAGCACATTTACAAAAGTCAAAAGACTATGCGCATGGTGCTTTATTTTTATTTAGAGTCATTAATTTAGATAAAATGAATGAAAAAATAAGCGATGTTGAAATGGTTAATTTTTTACGTCGTTTTTCTCAAGTGCTTGTTCAATTTTTAGAGTTGAACGAATCTCATGCATCAGAAAACTATATTGCGCGTATTTCTAATAGTGATTTTACAGTTTTGTTTAGCGATGTAGACGATATTCAAGTATTGAGTGAACAAGTGTTAAAGCTACACGAGTCATTTATTAAAGAGTATAAAAGTATTGAATTAACAATCCCTCATAGCTGTACTTACATTGAAAAAGAAGACACTCGGTTTGATGTATTAAAGCGTGTAGATGAGCTTTTAACATCAGCAGATAAAAAGCCTGGTGTTAAAGTAAAAGTAATCGAAAAACCTAAGAGTCCAGAGTTGTTTGATGATGCTCTAAGCTGGAAAAATGCAATTGAAACTGCATTAAATAATAAAACGTTAAAAATTATTGTACAGCCCGTAACTTGTTTTACAGGGCAGTTGATACAAAACCAGTTAAGGCTTAGTTTGGAGTTTGAGGGGCAGTTTTATCGAGCAAGCTATTACTATCAATGGGCGAATAGGTTGAAGCTATTAGCGAGGCTTGATTGGGGGCTAATAAAGCAGCTAGTTATTCAGTATTGCGACGAACCGCCTAAAGAACTTATTTCAATTGAACTGTCGTCGCAAACATTACTTGATGATGCTGCTCTTGCAGCTGTACTCACTTATTTGTCGGCATTTCCTAGTTTATCAAAAAACATTTGTTTTGATATACGCGAGAACATAGCTGTTAGTGAAATAGAAATATTTAAAAGCTTTTGCGAAGAAGCGCGATGTATTGGGGCAAAAGTCGCCTTAAAACGAGTAGGTCCTGAGTTTACTAAAATCAAAAACATTCACGAATTTGGATTAGAAATGATTAAAGTAGACAGTGTTTATGGGCATAATATTAGTTACAGTCAAGATAACCAAACCTTTTTACGAGGTGTATGTACGCTTGCTCATTCAATTGGTATTAAGGTGGTAGCTCAAGGCGTTACAAACCAAGATGATTTAGATACGTTAATTAACTTAGGTTTTGATGGGGTAATTAATGAGGAATAACTTAGCTTTAATTAAAAACAGCCCTTTAATTTAATATTGTTATTTTAAGCACTTATCGTTAAAGCAAAGTAGCCAGCTTTAATACTGGCTACAGATTGTTAGTTAAAATGCTAAGGGGGTTAGTTGCCTTTTACAACTAGCATTAACTGTATTCGGTCTCGTACTTTTAATTTATTAAAAATAGAACCCATATGTTCTTTTATTGTACGCTCTGTGATACTGAGAGATTGTGCTGCTTGTTTGTTAGTTGCCCCAGTTACCACAATATCAACAACTTGGCGTTCGCGTTTAGTTAATACGTCAAGGTTGCATGTATGGCTATAATTAAAATTAGCCTTTGATAAAGCGCCAACCAAATTAGAAAGTAGCTGACCTGGTATCCATGTAGCATCAGAGCAAATTGTTTCTAATACTTGTTCAATAATTACTTTACTAGCAAGCGCTTCTACATAGCCTCTCGCTCCTGCTTGTAATGCCATTCTTAGTTCGTCTATGTCTAAGTTATTTGTCATCACAATGACGGGAAGGCGCTGTTGTGTATACTTTTTAACTATAGTTAGCCAATCAGGTGTATTAGCTAAAATCCATATAATATTAGACGCAGCTACTCTGTTTGGCTCTTTTGTACACACAATACAACCAGGGAATGCACTATGCCAGTGCTTAGATTCAAATTCAGGTTGTGTAATAAAGATACTTTGACGCATTATTTCTCCATTATTAAAAATGCTTTTAACGCTCTGTCATTGCTAGTGATGTTGCTCTTAGTACTGGTTTTAATAGGTACTCAAGTACTGTTTTTTTACCGGTAATAATATCTACTTGTGTAGTCATTCCCGGAATAATTGTCAGTTCTTTAGAGAAGTTGTTTTTGGTTGTTTTTAGCTGTACTAAGTAAAATGTGTTTTCACGATCATCGGTAATTGTATCTGCACTAATATGCAGTACTTCGGCTTCTAAACCGCCGTATACAGCAAAGTCATAGGCACTAAATTTAATCATTGCTGGTTGTCCAGGGCGTAAAAAAGCAATGTCTTTAGGGGGGATTTTTGCTTCTACAACAAGTTGATCATCCAATGGAACAATTTCCATAACGTCACTCCCTGGTTGTAAAATACCTCCTACGGTATTAACGAGTAATCGTTGTACTGTGCCTTTGACTGGAGATCTAATTTCGGTTTGGGTCACTTTATCGGCTAAACCAGATTCGGTCTCTTTAATAGAATCTAAGCGTAATAATGCTTCTGAGAGCTCGTTGCTCCAGCGGTTTATCATTGTGAGCTCAACTTCGGTTACCTTATTTTTAGCTTCATTAATTGCCGAGACACTACGGTTTATTACTGCTTTAGTTCGATTTATTTCACCATTTAAATCGACTATTTGGCGTTCTAAACGAATAATATCAATATCAGAAATAGCACCAGTGCGAAGCAGTGGTCGTGTTACTTTTAACTCTCTGTTTGTTAAACGAAGAGCACTTGTATGCTGCTGAAGCGCTGCTTTAGCTTCAATATGATCTTGTTGGCGCTGCTCTAGCTGACGTTTTTGTATAGTAATTTGTTGCTCTAACTCTTGGCTGTTACTTAAATAAAGAGCGCGCTCGTGTAGTACCGCCCTAGGTGCATTTTTAATTATTTTATCTGTAAAAATAAGATCCTTTTTTTGAGTGAGCGCTTGTAAGCGTGCTACTTTTGCACTTAATGATTCTACCTTTGATTGGTTTTCTCTAAAGTTAGAAATAAAGCGAGTAGGGTCTATTTTAATAAGTACATCACCTACGTTAACAATTTGCCCTTCTCGAACATTTATTGTTTCAACCATTCCGCCGTCATAAGATTGTATTAGCTGTAATTTATGTGATGGAATTACTCTACCTTCTCCGCGCGCCACTTCATCTAGGTCAGCAAAAGCAGACCATACAACTAAACATATAAATGCTAAGCAAATTAAATAGAGTAGCAGCCTTGCGCTGGCAGGCTCTTGTTGCATTTTTTCCCACTGGGCATCAACTATCCAATCTTGTGAGTTTGGAGGTGAAAACCAGCCTTTAAATAAGCCATTGAATACCGAAGGTTTACCACGCTTGCTCGCTTCAATGGCTTTACTTACAGATTCAAAAGAGCGTTGTTCGAGTGGTTTTTTGTTATCACTCATGAGGCTTGCTCCACTGACTGGTTATTTAACGCAGCAATTACTTTTTGCTTTGGACCATCGGCTACAACTTTGCCGTTATCTAATACTATGATTCTATCTACTAATTCCAACAACGAAGAGCGATGGGTAACAACTAATAACGTTTTGTCTTTTGAGCATTTTTTTAAATTATTAATAATCTGATTTTCGCTATTATGGTCAAGCGATGAAGTGGGTTCGTCTAATAGTAAAATAGGGGGATCATTAATAAGTGCTCTTGCCATGCCTACAGCTTGACGCTGCCCACCAGAGAGTTGACGACCTTGCTCACCCACTTGTAAATCGAATCCGTCGGGGTGAGAGTTAATTAAATCGAATAACTGACTCCGCTCGCATGCTTCAATAATTTGCTCATCTTTTGCGTGCCAAGCACTCATAGTAAGATTGTCTTTTAATGTACCAAAAAATAATGCAACACTTTGTGGCACATAACCGATATTGTGACGAAGTTCTGCTGGGTCGATTTGATGAATATCATTGTTATCCATTAAAATAGAGCCAGAGCAGGGATCGTATAAGCCTAAAATTAATTTTTCCAAAGTACTTTTACCAGAACCATTACGCCCCAAAATAGCTACTTTTTCGCCCGCTTTAATTTTAAAACTAACCCCGTTTAGTGCGTTATGAGATTCGTCTGAATATTTAAAGCATACGTCTTTAAATTCAATATCACCTTTTAAAATAGGGTGGCTTAACCAATGTTTTCCTGGAGGGCGCTCTACGTCTTTTTCCATAATTTCGTTAAGTGATTGCATTGCAATTGCAGCATGATGATATTGCGCTAAAACAGCCGCAGATTGACCAATAGGTCCCATAGCACGCGATGACAATAAATAAGCGGCAATAAGCCCACCTTGAGTTAATTCGCCTTCAATAACTAAATGTACGCCAATAATCATAATTATTACGCCTACACATTGCTGTATCCACGATGCCGTATTTGAAATTGAACTTGATACTAAACGGCTTTGTGCATTTATTTGTGCAATGTATATAGTCGACTTTTCCCAAATTGATTGTGTTTTACACTCTGAGTGAAAGCTTTTAACATCTTCAATATTTGTTAGGCTTTCTACAAGTACTGCGTTTCGCATTGAACTTGCTTTCATTGTTTGTTCTGATAAAGCTTCAAGTTTTCTATGTGCGGCAATAGCATAAGTTAATAAAATAAGCGCACCCGCAATTATGGGTAAACTAAGGGGGACACCAATAATGGCGATAACAATTAAATACAATATAACAAATGGTAAATCGACCAGTGCAACAAGGGTTATTGAACTAAAAAAGCTACGTACAGCCTCAAAAGATTGAATGTTACTAGCAAATGAGCCAGCTGATGAGGGGCGATTTTTGAGCTTCATCCCTAGTACTCGTTCCATAATCACGGCCGATACTTTTACATCAATTCTGCTTGCTGCAAGTTCTACAAAGTAGCTGCGTACTAAGCGCAAAACAAAGTCGGCAGTCAGTGCGATTAAAATCCCAATGGCTAATACCCAGAGAGTTTCAACAGCATGATTTGGTACTACGCGATCGTAAACATTCATAACAAAAAGTGGCATTGCAACAGATAAAACACCTAATGCAATTGCCGAAATAATAACGTCTTTATAAAGTGAGCGGCACTCTTTAATTACTCCCCAAAACCATCCGTCTTTTGAGAGTTTTTCGAGTACGGGGGTTCGTTCGTCAAATGCAAATTCGGGTTGTGCATAAATAACTAAGTTGGCACTGTTTTCAGTTAATTCATCAATGTTTTGTTCAATTACAGATTCGGTTAGCTCTGGGTATATAACGCTTACAGTATTATTTTTAAAATTTATGTGGGTAATTACGCAGGCTTGATTATCTTTTAAAATTAAAATAGCAGGGAGTAATGCGGTATTAATTTTTTGTAATGGTTTATTTACTACTTTTGATTTAAAACCGATACGTTTTGCAGCGCGGGAAAATCCTGATGGTGTAAGTATACCCTCAGTTAAAGGGAGTCCATTGAGCAATGCCTCCCGAGAAAACTCTTTATCGTGATGGCGGCATAAAACCGATAAACAATCGACTAATATGCCACCATGATCAAGTACGTCATTCAATTTCATAAACCATCCTCGTTATGAAAGACTGCAGTTTTAGTTGCAGTCTATATAACGTTATTTACTTAATTATCTGTAATAACAGCTTCTATTCTACGATTAGCAGCGTTTGCTTTTACTGATATTTCGTTTATGCGAGGTTGGTCAATACCGTAGCCAAATGATTTAACTCGGGCTGGTTTAATATTAAATTTTTTGATGAGGATTTCTGCAACAGAAAAAGCACGCTTTTCTGATAATTTACGATTATAGTCTTCGTCTCCATCAAGGGATGTGTGACCTTGTATTTCAACTTTTTTATCAGGATTATCTCTTAAAAAATAAGCTAACTTTTCAATTTCCTGAATATACTCATCTCGAACATCACTTGCATCAGCAAAGAAAGGGATACCTATTTCTATTCTTGAGTTACCTTCGTTGTAAATAGTGCAGCCAGACAAATCAACGTTAGTTGATGAGGGAGTACTTGGACATATATCCTGTTTGTTTATTATCCCATCGTTATCATCATCTAGCTTTGCTTTTTTGTCTAAAAAAGTTATACGATTTAATGTTGCGGCTACATCATAACTAGGGCAAATATTTTCTGCATCACGGATAATTGGATCATCAGTTAGTTCTTTTAAAGTTGGGTACTTATCTGACATTACGTGAAGTGTAGGAAGTAATTTACCCATTTCAGTTAGCATTGTTAAAATTGAAGATTGACGCTCGTACACAGTAACTATGTATGAACGATTAGATTGAAAGTATTCATTCTCAGCATCAAGTACATCTAATAAAGTTCGCTGACCTATATCGAATTGATCTTTATAAGCAATTTTAACTTTACTTGACGATATTCTATGTTGATCAAGTATTGGTAATTTTTTTTCAAGAATAATGAGGTTATTATAAGCAATTTGAAGACGTTGACGAATATCAATACATGACGAATCTCTTTGATATTTAGCTATATTAATGTCGGTATAAGCTTGTTTTAAGTTGGCATTATCTAATCCACCATTATATAAATTATAACTTATATCAATACCTACACGGGCTTCTGTTCGTGTTTCGTTTAAACCTAGTTCATCTTTATCTTGTGTTCCATAGCGGGCAGATAAATCTATATTTGGATGAAATGCGGCTTTTTGAGCTTTAGCATTCGCCTTTTTTTCTTCTATATTATACAAAGAGGCGTAAAAAGTAGGGCTGTTTTCATAGGCAATATCGAGAGCTTTACCAATCGAAATAGGTATATTGTCTTCATTTAAGTTTGCGGTTTTTATATTTGGTAACGGTAGCTCACCTACAATTTTTAAATAACGAGCGGTAACGTCATGTAGATTTGCATACTCAGTTAATACATTAGATTGAGCGAGCGATAAGCGACCTGTTATTTGCTCTAAATCTGCGGCTCTTGCTACACCTGCGCTAACGCTTTGTTCAATTTGTTGGTATACCGATTCATGCTCTTTTAAATTGGCTTCAGCAAGTTCAATTAATTCTTTAAATCTTTGCACATCTAAAAATGCTGTGGAGGCATCTAGTGCTGTTCTTTCGGTTTGCGAAAGAAGCTCAAAATATCTAACTAATTGTATGTGCTTAAAGCGATCAACAGTATTAGATGTTCTAAACCCATCGTAAAGCATTTGTGTAACTGTTAGCTCTGCAGTATTTCTGCTATATCCATCCTCAATGCCATAGTTTCTTTTTTCGTATCCGGTGCTTGCAGATGCATCTACACTTGGTAAATACCCTGAACGAGCAGCATCTATACCATAAATGGATGACTTAAAAGCATGCCAAGCTTCTTGAACTTCTGGATTGTTTTCAATTGCTTTATTCGATACATAAGCAAGAGGAGTTGCTTTATCGTTATTAGCGTAGACAAGGCTAGGGAAGTTTACTGTTGTTAATGTTAAACCAATTAATATACTTATATTACGCTTTATTAATGTGTTTTTTTTACTCATTCCTTTCCTATTTTTTTAATACTGAAAATACGCTCCTAAATATTTAGTAAAGAAATTAAAAAAGTGCAAATAGTATTTTAGTAAGCATAAAATAAATTTTATACCACTTTTATATTTTTTTTTTACCCTTTTTTAGAACAAACCTGTACTTGAGTCCAGTACTTAGATTGATTTTGTGTTCTACATTTAAGTTATTAGGTTATTACTTTAAATGTTTGAGGGTGTCTCGATGGAAGCAAATCAATTAGTTATTATTGATATTCAAGGTTCGGCTGGTGTAGTGCAAGGCGATGGTTCGATTAAAGCGCTAAATGTAGGCGATATTATAAATGTAGGTGACTTAGTTGTTACAGCGATTAAATCATCACTGACAATCGATGTACAAGGAGAGTCTTTATCTATTCCCGCGAATCAAAAAGTTAAAATAACACAAGATTTGTTAGCAAAAGAAGGTCGAGATTTAAGCGAAACAACGTTTTTTGACGAAAGTATTGATGATGCAATTGCAAGCTTAAGTGCAACACCAGAAAAAAATGCCGAAGCAGATTCAAGTTCTGATGTAAGTGATTTTTTAGATGCTTTAGCAGGCGAGGGCGATCTTTTAAGTAGTTTAGAGGCAACAGCTGCTGGTGGCTCTAGTAGTTCAGGCGTTGGTGGCGGGAACTCATTTGTACAATTAACGCGTATATCTGAAAGTTTTGATTTTAATAGTATTTCATTCGATTCTGGATTTGAACGAAGTACTAACAATTCTTTTAATGAAGATGATGCTGCAGATGAAATTATATCAGACGAGGTTACATCTGACTTTTCAGCTGGGTCTATTTCATTAAGTGAAGTCGGTATTACTAACTCTTCTCAACCACTTATAACAGGCACAAGTGAAAACTTAATAGGTAAAACTGCAAGAATAACCGTTACCGACGCTGCTGGAAACTCTCAGGTTGTAACTGTTGTAATTAATTTAAATGGTACTTTTGAAACTACTTTACCTAACCCTATTATAGATGGTCCGGTTACGGTATTGGTTGAGGCAACTGACTTTGCAGGGAATTCAGTAAGCGATGGTATCTCTCTTGAAATAGATGCAACAGCTCCTTTAATCATTATTAATCCAATAGCAGACTCTGCATTTCAAATTGTTACAGTTACTGGATTTGTATCAGGTTCACCTGCTGGAAGTAATGTGACGGTTACACTTACAGATAGTACTGGTGAAGTGCAAGTTGTTGATACTCAAGTTGATGCTCAAGGTAATTGGGCTGTCACAACGTCTTCGCCTTTAGCTGAAGGTGAATTTAATGTAAGCGCGGTAGTTACAGATACAGCAGGTAATGAAGCGATCGCTCAAGAAATTGCGAATATTGATTTAACTGCCCCCGTAATTACGGTGAATGTAGTTGATGAATCTAATAACACTACACCATTATTAACAGGAACTACGAGTGGAGTGCCTGAAGGTACCGAAGTAACTATATCTGTAACTGATAATGCTGGTGAGGTGCAAACTTTAACCGCTATAACAGGGTCTGACGGCAGTTGGTCGGTGATTATTAGTGCGCCATTGTCTGAAGGTGCTTTTAATGTTGATGCACTAGTTAGTGACAGTGTTGGTAATCAGGCTTTAGCAAGTGATGCAGGGATAATTGATTTAACAGTTCCAGTTGTAACAATAGATAATATTAATGATACGCAAAATACAACTCCCTTAATAACGGGTAACGTACAAGGAGTACCTGCAGGTTCGATTATTAGTGTTGTAATTACAGATATTAATAACCAAATTCAAACATTACTTACTCAAACTAATACCGATGGTGACTGGTCAGTTGAGGTAACCACATCGTTACCAGAAGGTTTATTTGAAGTAGTTGCAACGGTTAATGATGCTGCTGGTAATCAAGGGCGAGATGATACACAAGGTATAGTCGATTTAACTCCTCCTGATATTTCAATTACTGCGATTACAGATACTAATGATGTAACTCCTACATTTGTTGGGCGTGTAGAAGGTGCCCCAGCAGGAACAGCAATTACAGTTTTAGTAACTGATAGCGATGGTAATTCACAAACATTAACTACTTTGCTTGATGGTAATGGCTCGTGGAGTGTTGAGGTAAACACAGATATACCGGGAGGTATATTTACTGCAATTGCATCGGTTAGTGATTTAGCTGGTAATGAAGGCTCAGCACAAATTGATGGTGAAGTGACATTTTCTCCAGCCTCTATTCAAATAGATTCAATTGCAAATAGTAACGATACCACACCGTTTTTAAGCGGTAATACAGACAATATTTCTACAGGTACAACCGTTGTATTAACAATAACTGCGAGTGATGGTAGTACGTTTAGTTTACTTGCGGTTACTCAAGCGGATGGATCGTGGAGTGCGCAAGTCTCTGAGCCATTACCTGAAGGTGACTTTACTGTTGCAGTTGCGATAGTCGACAATTCAGGAAATGAAGCTCAAGCTAGCATTGTTGGTAATATTGATTTAACCGTAAGTATTAATTTTATTATTGATACTAGCGATACAACACCTTCTATTAGTGGGACTACTCAAGATATAGCCCCTAATTCATTGGTTACAGTTACCTTTACCGGAAATAATGGAGCCACTGAAACAGTTCAAGTTGTTACCGATGCAAATGGTGCTTGGTCTATTGAAGCGAGCAGCGAATTAGTCGAAGGGCAATTTAGTGTTGTTGCAATAGTAACTGATGCAGCAGGTAATACAGCTTCGGCTAGCGAAGTGGGTGAAATTGATTTAACTGCTCCTGAAATTATTATTAGTTTAGCTGATAGCAACGATACCACCCCATTAATTACGGGCTCAGTTACGGGCGAAGGTGCGGGCACAACTGTGACGCTCACCGTCACTGATGCCAGCAATACCGTGCAAACAATCACCACCGAAACCCTCGCAGATGGCAGTTTTAGTGTCGGGGTTACCGACGCATTAGCCGAAGGGGATTACACCCTTGAAATAACCGTTGTTGATGCTGCAGGCAATACCAATACGGTTTCAACCACTGGCACTGTTGATACTGAAGTGCCGGTGAT
>NZ_WTLC01000056.1:0-21528 GCF_011378875.1 Pseudoalteromonas sp. Z9A5 | reverse complement strand
ATTTATGGGGAATAACCACACTGTATAGGCTCTGCCTTGCCTAAATACCAAACAGACTGCTGCAAATTTAACCTTGAAAGATCAACAGACCCTAGTGAGCTTGGTAACTGCTCCTGCGTTACCTTACTGGCTTACATCCATTAAGAATAAGTAAAAACCGAGCAAAGCTTCAGCATCCTGCTCACGCCCCTCCCTACATCCATGCAGGCAACAAAGAGTCAATCACCACTAGGATAATTTATAGGCAGCGCATGTTTAATCCTTATGCTGCGTTATCACCTATTTATTGGGAATAACCACACAGCAAAGGCGCAGCCTTACTTAAACACTAAACATACTGCTATAAATTTAACCTCTAAAGATAAACACGCCCTAATCATTTGCTTGCTGAATCAGCAATAACAACTCAGCTGTAGCAGTCGCATCAGCAAGTGCTCGGTGATGGCTGGTTAAATTTAAATTAAAATGCGATGAGAGATTACCCAATGAATACGACTTTAAGCCTTTAAATGCTTTACGTGATTCAACGACGGTGCACATTTTTGGCATTTTAAAAAAGTGCCCTGCCATCTCACATTCTTTTTTAATAAAGCCGTAGTCAAAATTAACGTTATGAGCCACAAAAATACTGCCTGCTAGTTTATCTATTAGTGGTTTTACAACCTCTGAAAATACGGGCGCGTTATAAACCATACTATCGCTAATACCGGTTAATGACGTTATAAACCCTGGTATATGCCGCTCGGGGTTAACTAAGCTCGTCCAGCTATCAATTACTTTTCCGTGCTGTACTTTTACAAGGCCTATTTCGGTAATTCGGTTACCGCCTTTTAAACCACCGGTGGTTTCTATGTCTACCACACTGTAAATACGGTTAGGATCTACAAACCATTTAACCGCTGCAATATGTACTTCAAAACCAACGTTTTTTAAATTATCAATGGTGGTTAATTGGTTGCGTCTTAGTTTGTCGCCCGGTGCTTTTACCTCTTCAAAATGTACCTTGCCATTATTGATAACCATTAAGTCGGGGTAGCCGTCTTTTAGCTGTAAATAATGTTTACTCATATTAGTTAAATGAGTATTTAAAGCCTCTATTGGGCTATTTAAAATAAGTGCTTCTAGCGGTTGTAACAACTCTTGATGCCATCTAAATAAGCCATTAGGTTGCTCAAAATATTGCGCTATATTTTTACATACTAAATTAAGTAATGACTGTGGCGTTTGACACTGTGCTAAGCGTTCATTTATTTGTACTTGTTGCGCTTCATAAAAATTATCGAGCCTTAATACTTGCGGGTAAATATCAAACTCATTACATGGCGGGTAAGGCGACTCAATAAATAATTCGTGCCAAAATACTAAACCAAATAAACTCTGCCAAAGCGTGTTTTCGGTATTAAATACTTGCATCCCTTGGCGAGTATAATAGTCGTTTACGCCCTGCTCTACTTCACCTCTGTACAATTCATCAATTTCAAGTACGCACTGTGTATCGCTAAGCATTGCACTTAAACGCGATCGTGTTTTTTTATTGAACTTACGCATTAAAAAATCGTCAGCAAAATACAGTAAATCATCAGTAAGCGGGCTTTCTATAATGGTTTCTAACCGTGCCTTTACCCACTCTTTATTACCAAGTCTGTATTGCTCTCTTATTTGAATTTCTTGTGCTTCGCTATCCTCTACACAGGCTTCAAGCAAGCTAAAAGCAAGTTCACTATCAACTACCTTTAACTGTCGATAAAGCTTAACTAATAATTTATTTTTTAGTAAAACTGCAATTGCACCATGCGCAGCTTGCACTAAAACCTGCGACGCTAAAGCAGCATAGTCGCTTTCATCCGTTATATTTTTAAATGCTAACCGGTAGCGGTTTAATAAGTAATTTGATTGCGCTTCGTCAAGTGTTTCAAAACGCGATAAGCTCTCGCTGTGCCCTTCGCGCGTAGCGGTTAAGCCTAAATCTCGCATTACAAAACGGTTTTGATGATTTACATCACCACTGCTTAGCTTACCTGCAAATAAAAACTCAAAGTACTCGTAATAATCACTGCGATTATTAATTACGTACTGGCTATAAAGTGGTACTAAATCATATGACCGAGTTTTAAAAAATGCACATGCAATACCAACCAGCGCGCCTTTAGCTGCACTTTTTTTAAAGCTTATCTCTTGTGGGTAATTACCTAGTAATTCTAGCAATGAGGGTTTTGTTAAGTGCGCTAATAGCTCTGAATAATGCGGCTCGTTTGGCTCAAATAAAATACCGACCGCTTTTAAGGTATAAACAGCCTGATGTGGCGAGGTTATTTCTTCATAATTTAATGACTGCGTTTGCACTAAATAAGGCTTTCGCGAATATACCCGCGCCAGCATGCATTGGCTTTGTTCATCAAGTTGATTAACTTTATTAATAAACACTTTATGTTTAGGTTCTAACAAGTGCATACATTTATTAGTCACAAATTCAATGAGTTCTCTAAAGTGCGCTAAATAGTATTTTGCTGGTAATTCTTTTTTCATAACTTCGCCACAACTGTATATAAAAACAGTATCCAGCATTTGTAGTTATTATTCAATCTTAAAGTTGTACCAATAGGTGTTTAGACAAATATTTGATAAAAATTTATTGTGACCGTTCACTCTTTAGTATTTTAAAGCGAAATTACGGGGCAGTTAGCATTTTAGATAATGAGATTACGCTATATTGAAATAATGGTGGTAGGTAGTACGACTTAGAGCACTAAGTAAATAAAGCGCTTTTATAAAAAAGCGCTAACATAAATATAATTATCGCTTAGGTAAACTTTTACTTATTTCTGCACAAAGTTTAGAAAACGGCAATGTTTGCAAAAATACCGTCCCGCCTTGACCCATTCCGCGAACTCGACTATTAAAAATGCCTTCTCCTGAAAAGATTACATTTCTTAAGCCACCAGATAACTCTGCATCAAATCGAATGCCTTTTGTGTAGCCAACAAGGCTGCCACTATCAACGATTAGCTCTTCGCCATCTTTTAAATCATGCTGAATAATCGAGCCACCAGCATGAAAAATTACTTTATCGTCACCTTTAATTGACTGAAAGACTAAACCTTCTCCGCCAAAAAAGCTGCCCATACCTGTTCCTGCAAATGCAACCGAGATACTGGTACCGAAAGAAGCCGCTATGTATGCGCCTCGTTGCAAAAATATTTCGCCATCAACTTCGCTCAAATCAAGCCCAACAATGGTTCCTAAATACGGAGCTCCAAATACTACTTTTGCTCGTTTATTACCAACATTTTTATATTGCATAACCGTAGCAGATTCGCCAGCCATCATGCGTTTAGCTGCGCCAAACAAATTACTTACAAGCCCACTTTTAATTGCGCTTCCATCTGTTAATGTGGCTTCCATAGTAATGCAAGTATCCATCCAACTCATTGCACCGGCTTCAGATATGCATATTTCCCCAGGATCTAATGTAATTTCTGCGGCTTCAGCCATTGGCTGACCAATAATTTCAAGATCTATTTCATGGCACTGTTTCATAATCGTCCTTGTTTTTAGTTAATTATTAATTGTAATGCATATATTAAACACTATTTGACAATTTTATCCACTGCGCTCAAATACTTTAAACGCAACAATTGTTTTTGTTTACTTGATGAAGTTTACTGAATATGAGTATTTACTCACAATGACATACTATAAGTTACAAGAAAGCATAGAACACGGTTCAATATAGAAATACTATTAATTTTAAGCAGTAAAAATCAAACTCTGAGTCAATTTAAACTTTCGAAGAGTGTTAATTTTATAAACACGCCACCATTTTCACCTACATATTCAATTGCTACCTCTTTGCCATCAATAAAACGCTTGTACATATCGCTCTTTTAACAATTAATATATTTTTTATCATCTAATTAATCCTACTAAATAATCCCCCTAACTTTACTGACTTGATTGAATTAATAGTAAGTGAAGGTAGTAAATAAGTAACAATAACTCATTTAAATTGGCACTTATCAACGGCTGCAAACATTCATAATCACCTGAAATTAATTTAATACCGTAAAGTGTTAAGCATTAATGGTTTGCTATACTATATGCCTTTGTATTAATTAATGTTCAGAGCACACAATGACAACACATACACCACCTAATAAGCCCATACCGGCAGTAAGTACACCGACTGAGGCATCCATTTTATATGTTATTTTTATTTCTGCCGTTGCTGCTATTGGTGGCTTTTTGTTTGGTTTTGATTCTGGCGTAATAAACGGTACGGTTTCAGCGCTTGGTAATGCATTTAACTCAAGCAGTGTAGCAACCGGATTTAATGTAGCGTCGGTGTTGTTAGGTTGTGCTTTAGGAGCATTAGCTGCAGGACCGCTTGCTGATAAATTTGGTCGCCGATCTATTATGATTGCTACAGCCATCATATTTGCTATTAGCGCATTTGGTTCAGGTATTAGCGACAGTTCAGCTGAATTTATTTTTTACCGCTTATTTGGTGGTTTGGGTATAGGTGCAGCATCTGTTTTAGCTCCCGCATATATTTCTGAAGTTGCCCCTCCTACAATTCGCGGTCGCTTAGCTACTTTGCAACAACTTGCAATAGTGCTGGGTTTATTTGCCGCTTTTTTAAGTAACTACCTTATTGCAAATGCGGCTGGTGGCGCACAAGAAGTATTAACGTTTGACTTAGCCGCTTGGCGCTGGATGTTTTGGGCAGAGCTTGCGCCTGCAACGCTGTTTTTAATCGGCGTTTTATTTATACCTGAATCACCGCGTTATTTAGTTGCCCAAGGTAAAATTGATGACGCTAAAACTGTATTTAGTAAAATATCGAATGACAATGCTGATACGCAAATAAACGATGTTAAACGCTCACTCCAAAGCGATACAAAACCAAGTATTCGTGATTTATTTATCGATGGCAGTAAAAAAGTCCACCCTATTGTCTGGGTAGGTGTGGCACTGAGTGTTTTTCAGCAATTTGTAGGTATTAACGTAGTATTTTATTACGGCTCTGAGCTGTGGCAAGCGGCGGGATTTGATGAATCGCAATCACTATTTATAAATGTACTAGCAGGTACTACTAACATCGTATCTACTTTTATTGCGATTGCATTAGTTGACAAAATTGGTCGTAAACCACTGTTACTAATAGGCAGTATTGGTATGTTTGTGAGCCTAAGTGCACTTACTTACATATTTGGCAGTGCAGGCCTTGATGAAGCAGGAAAGCTTGCCCTTAGCGATAACATGGGTACTTTTGCACTGATTATGGCGAACTTGTTTGTGGTATTTTTTGGCTTAAGTTGGGGTCCTGTGGTATGGGTGTTATTAGGCGAAATGTTTAATAACCGTATTCGTGGTGCAGCCCTTGCTGTGGCTGCAAGTGCACAGTGGATTGCTAACTTTGCAATCACCATGACCTTTCCTATTATGCTTGCAAATATTGGACTTGCGGGTGCTTATGGATTCTATGCTTTTTCGGCACTTATTAGCATATTTTTTGTGGTTAAATATATTAAAGAAACACGCGGTAAAACGCTCGAATCAATGTAAATTACAAAATATAAAATAAACTCCCGTCTACTTGGTTTAACCCAATTGTAGGCGGTGCTTTATTGCTTTAAATATATAGGAGGTAATAATTAAAGTGCTAAAGCTCAATAAAAGCACTTAAGCTTCATTGCCAATTAAGCAAAATCACCCTAAGTGCATATCATACAAACTTTTGAATAGCTTTATCATAAATGTGAATCATGACTTACATTTAAATCTCTTTATAAGACACGCATAATAATTGTTACACTGCCCGACAAATTTAAAGATTGTTAGCATAAAACGTATTTTAAAAGTTATTTATATCGATAAATTTATTTTCAATTTTACTCATGCCTTTATTTCGATTTTTCTTTTATAACTCGGTATATTAAGCATCTAATAATTGCTTATAGGTTATCCGATATTATTTATGTTTGTATCGCTCCTTCAATCATTTCACTTTAAACAAAAAAAACAGCACCCTAAAAAGCCTAAGTTTATTATTTTTTACATCAATTATTTTACTTATTAAGCCCTTACAAACCTAATAGCAAAGTTTGCTATAAAGCGCTTTGTAAAACATATTCAAAAAACAGGTACGTTATGAAACCGAACATTATTAGTTTTATCTTAGTCACACTAATCGTTTTATTATCAGGGTGTGCTGATAGTGATCCGAAACCAGAACCCGTCACGCTCACATTGAAAGATGTACATTTTAAGTTCGAGGAAGGTAAAGGTGTTATTACTGGCTATCTAGCCGATTATAAAGATATTATTATTCCGGATAATTTTGATGGCATGCCTGTCACTGTTATTGATTATGAAGCATTTAAAACACGCGGTCTTAATAGTGTCGTTCTTCCTAATTCTTTGGTTGAGATTGAAGGGGATGCGTTCTTAGGTAACAATTTAAAAAGTGTTGTCATTCCTGATTCTGTAACATATATCGGGGGTAGTGCCTTTGCTTCCAACCGGTTAGCTGAGGTACAAATATCTAGCTCACTGAAAATGTTAACGTCACTCGTATTTTTTAATAACGCCCTAACACAAGTCGTTATTCCTGATTCGGTTACTTCCATTGACAGATCATCGTTTGAAAAAAATGCGCTCAGCAATGTTACTATTTCCTCTTCCGTAACACATATTGGCCAATCTGCTTTTGAAAATAATAAACTGACCAACATCACGATTCCTAATTCAGTAATTACCATCGATAAGAGTGCTTTTTCAAATAACCTGTTGACTAATATTACGTTCTCGAGCAACTTAAAAGAAATTAAAGAAGAAGCGTTTCGCCATAATTTATTGGCTAATTTAACAATTCCAAATTCCGTAGATAAAATTGGTGAATCCGCTTTTCGTGATAATGTATTAACCACCCTAACCCTCCCAGATTCTATACGGACGATCAGTAAGTTTGCATTTCGTGACAATAAGCTAACTGACGTTTCTATGGGAAATTCAATAAGATCTATTCATGACGGCGCATTTTTTAATAACAAATTAACACATATTACGTTACCAGACTCGACTCGTAGTATTGGGGCATCGGCTTTTTCTAACAACGCCTTAACCAGTGTGATTATTCCAGAAAAGTTAGAAAGTATAGGAGGAGCTGCTTTTTATAAAAATGAACTCACGAATGTGGTCGTTCCTCCTAGAGTTAAAATTATTGGTGATTACGCATTTGATAAAAATAATCTAACCAATCTAGATATTCCTTATTATTCCCTGTCGAGACTTGGTGCATCAGATCATTATGCAAAGCGAGGTGGTACGGTACTCACTTTAAGCAGTGTGGAATTTGACAAAGAAAGCGGCACACTTGGTCGCTATAGAGGTTCTGCTAAAGATATTATAATTCCTGATAACTTTGACGGTGTTGCAGTGACAACAATAGACTATTTTGCTTTTTCTAATCAAGGAATAACCAGTGTGGTCATCCCAAACACGGTAACAACGATTAAAAGAAGTTCGTTTTCTTATAATTCATTAACCAGTGTCGTGATCCCCGATTCTGTTACTAAGATTGGCAGCGCTGCATTTACCAGCAATATGCTCATTAAAGAAACGCTTCCTTCCTCTTTAGCTGATGTTGGAGGCAACGCATTCTCTAAAAATATACTGAGTCAAATAACTATTCCTGCGAGCACTGTTTTTCTTGGTGGGGCGTATTCCGATAATATTTTAACGAGTATTGATATTCCTAGTTCTGTTGCAAAAATTGACAACTGGGCATTTGATGGCAATCATTTGACGAGCGTAACGATCCCGGATTCTGTTACTGAATTGGGTGAATACAGTTTTTCAAATAATTCATTAACCAGCGTGAGCTTATCTAACTCATTAGTTATCATTGGACCTCGTGCTTTTTCTCGCAATGCATTAACCAGTATTACCCTGCCTAATTCTGTCGTTAACATAGAAGAGGCTGCCTTTGCTAATAACAAATTAACATCGGTCGCTATTCCAGATTCGGTCACCCAACTTGGGGCTGCGGTGTTTGTAAATAATGCCTTAACGTCTGTTTCTATTTCTCACTCTTTAAAAGCGATAGAGGGAGCTACATTCGCTGTAAATGCTTTAACCAATATTACTATTCCAGATAATATTACCAGAATTGAGTCTTCTGCTTTTGCCAAAAATGCATTAACCAGCGTGACCATTCCTCGCTCTGTAAAAACGATAGGCGTTCAGGCATTTATAGATAATGCGATTAAAACGGTGACAATACCCAATACGGTTACCTCCTTTAGTGAGTTGGCTTTTGATAAAGACGTCGATATAGAAAAAGAGTAGCCATTAAGCGTAACTTATTTCAGTAAAGTTCAGGTTAAATTCTGAAAAATGATTATGAAGACTTTCCATTAGGAACCAATGAAAAGTCTCGAGCTTATTTTCTCAATAAGTATAAAAATTAAAGCGTGCATTTCTATAAAACATTTAATTAAAGTAGTCTGTAAATAAAGTAAGAATAACGCTCGTTAATCCTCATATACACAATCCACCTACATGAAAAATACCCTTTCGGGTTTATTTTTCATGTAGGTACATAACTTGCTGCTAATACTTAAACAAGTAAAAAAAGGGTTAAGTAATGTCTGCAGATACACTTTTCAATCTCACAAAACAACCTTGGCTTGTTATTGTAGTTTGCCTTTTTATTTTAACTACTGCATTGTTTTGCATCCGCTTTTTTATAATGTACTGGCTTAAAAAGTGGACATCAAAAACGAAGTTTATATTTGATAGCTTACTTATTGAGTCAATAGCTAAACCATTAACAATTTGCACTATTATTGTGCTGTTAACCATTTTGGAGCAAGGAGCCATTATAAAAGAGGCTTCTTTTTCGAAGTATATTCCGTTTTCAACAATAAATATTATATTAGGTTTACTCGCATTAATTCTCTTTTTTGATCGCTTTATTATTGGCACCGTTAATTATTACAGTAAAGAATCAGCTGTAATTTTTAACTCCCAAAGTATTATTAAAGGCGTTATTAGAGCGACCATTTTATCGGTAGGTATTTTGGTTTTATTAGGTACATTGGGGATTTCTATTACGCCAATAATCGCCTCTTTGGGTATTACATCCTTGGCGGTTGCACTCGTACTGCAACCTACCCTCGAAAACTTTTTCTCTGGTGTTCAGTTAGTTATAGACAAGCCTATACGGGTTGGCGATTTTATTGAGCTAGAATCAAAAGAACAAGGCTTTGTAGAGCACATAGGATGGCGCTCTACTTGGGTTAAAATGCTACCTAATAATATGATTATTATACCTAATAGCCAGCTGTCTAAATCACGTATTATTAATTACTTTTATCCTGAAAAAGAGCTAAGCGTGCCTGTTGATGTAAATGTACATTACGATTCTGATTTAGAATTTGTAGAGCAAGTTACTTTAGAAGTCGCACGTGAAATCCTGATCTCTCACGAATGGGGGGTGGATGATTACAATACCTTTGTAGTTTTTCATACCTTTGATAGCTCAAGTATTAACTTTACCGTAATGCTAAGAGCTAAAGAGTATTTTAATCGGTTTTGGGTTAAATCTGCTTTTATAAAAGCGTTGCATAAACGCTATAAAAAAGAAGGCATCGTTATCCCTTTCCCTATTACAGCTATTAATACCACACAAGAAGCAGCAAAATTTAAAAGTGATATCTAGATAATAAATCCATCTCAAGTGACTATTTTCAGCGATAACTGCAAATATCTAGCTAGAAAAAGTAACTTTAAATATCATATAGTTTATTATGTTAATAAATCTATTAACCAACGATCTGGTTAATTAAATAAGAGAGTAAGTAATACTTACCCCCTTATTTATAAATAACTAAAACTGATACGTAATTTGCCCAACAATTTCACGAGGGCTACCCGGAAAATGCCCGTTACGCTGACTAAAGCCACTTACAGCATATTCTTTATCAAACAGATTATTAATATTTACACTCAATAACACGTCATCAAAGCGACTCGTCCAGCTCATATCAAATACGGTAAATGGTTTTACTTTTTGACCATCAGAGCTAACTTGTTCACTTACATAGTTAGCACCAAAAGCAATAGAGGAATTAATCGAATCTAGCCCAAAGCGAGACCATAAACCCGCTTGATGGCGCGGTGCATTAGCAAAGCGTGAGCCATCACCAAATGTATCTGAAAAAGTCTCGCCAAGCGCTCCTTCAACCACAACCGTATCGTTATATGCGTAGTTAGCCGTTATTGTCCAATGCTCAGATAGGTCACCTACCAAGGTTGTTTCAAATCCACGGCTTTCTACTTCACCTATATTTAAAAGTGCAGCAATACCATCACCTGCTCCCGTATCGTCAGGGTTACTCATTACCACGTTTTCTTTATTAATTTGGTAAACTGCAAACGTACTCATTATTTTGCCATCAAACCATCGGTTTTTCATACCAAGTTCGGTTTGTTTACCTGTTTCTGGATCTAAGTTTCCTTCACCTATCACATCTTCTTGATCGCCCGACGATGTCGGATTAAAGCTTTCAGAGTAGTTTATATAAACAGAGGTGTTTTCTACTGGCTGGTAGGTTAATGCTACGCGAGGCGTAACACCGTTATCAGAATAGCTAAAGCCAGTTTCTTTATTTAATTCTTTAAAATAGTCATAACGTAGGCCAGCAATTACAGTCCATTGCTCACCAATACTAATTACATCTTGAACGTATACACCAAAACGGTCTGTATCTATACCATCACGATCTAAATCAGTTAAGTTATAGGTGCTAGGATCTGTTTCACCATAATTTAGAGTGTAAATATTTAAATTTGCTACGCCATCGGCTTCATATTGTGCGCGCAAATAATCGTATTGCGTTTCGACTATGTGATAATCACCACCAAATAAAAACTGATGCTCTACATCACCCTGATCAACACTGTAAACAAAATCGGTTGTTAAGCTAATTTCTTCGTTTGCACGAAACTGTTTGCGGTACTCTCGCCTAATAGTTTCATCATCAATATTAGCAATGCCATCGCCGTTTACGTCAACCCAATTTTGCGACTCGTGATAAGCCTGATCACGCTCATTGTCAAGGTATCGTAGAGTGGAACTAACTGAAAACTTATCTGAAAAATAATGGTTAAGCTCAGCTTGTAGTACTAACGCTTCCATATCTTGATAGTCAAATGACTCATTTGCATTATAAGAAGGGTCAACTAAAAAGTTGCCGTTATCATCTACTGGCACTCCACGCAATCGATTGCCACCCAAGTCTTGTTTAATATAATCAACACTTGTTGTAAGCGATGTGGAGTCGCTTAAATCAAATAATAAACCGCCTGTAAGTTCGGTATTTTTTGAATCGGCATTATTACGAAAACTGTCTTGTCCTTCATAAAAACCGCCTAACCTATAAGCCATTGTGTCGCTCAAGCCGCCTGTCATATCAACTGATGCGCCACGAGTATTAAAGTTACCCAGTGTGAGCTTTAATTCACGCTTTTGCGTGTAGCTTGGTTTTTTTGTAACGTAGTTAATCATGCCGCCAGGCTCACCACCACCGTACAAAGCAGAAGCTGGACCTTTTAATACTTCAACACGAGAAACATTAAATAATTGTGGTACACCAAAGCCCGAATATGGGTCGCCACGCACCCCATCATAAAATACATTTGCGTCATCTCTAAAGCCACGAAATGTAACTCCCGAATAACTGTATTCACTAACACCCGCAATTGATCGGTATAAATCGGTAATATCGCGTGCGGCTTGATCAATAATAAGCTGCTCTGTTAATACTTGAGCAGACTGAGGAAGCTTAATAAGATCTAAATTAGTTTTAGTACCAACCTTGCTTTCTGTTTCTAAATAAAACTGCTGAGCACGTCCTGTTACTTCAATTTTTTCAATTTCGTCGTTTTGTTGTGAAAAAGCCATATGAGAAAAAACAGATAAAGACGCAGCAATACTTAATGCCAAATAGTTAGGGTTAAACATGATGATTCCTGAGGGAGGTGTAAAATAATTAACATCTTAATGATAACTCTTATCATTTTCATAATCAATAACAGGAGGGAGGTTAACACATCTAAATATTAGAACTAATATCATCAAAAACAGGTGGTTATTAACAATGAAATGTAACCATTATTATAAAACCACCTGTTATTTATAAAGTAACTTAACGCTTAATCCAGCCAATACTTAGAATATAACGACAGCCTTTTTCAATCTTTGAAACACTGTGCTCATTTATATCGGGTCTAAAGAGTTTTATCCTACTTTTATTTACTATTGAGTTATCGCAAGTAAATTCACCGCCTTGTTGTGCATGCTTTAACACAATATTTAACCTAAAGTGCTTGCCGGTTTTAACGTTGTCGGTGTGTGGTTTTATTTCGCTTCCCTGTGGGAATTTAATAAAGTAAACATCAAATTTTATAGGCCATAGAGCACCACATAACAGCATTTTATGATAACCAGACTCCTGCCTGCCACAATCCCATCTGAATAATTTATTTATCATAAAAACAACTTAAGTTTATAAGGCAACACTCTAGCCTTTTGCGGTGACCTTATTATTACGGTTCAGAGGGTAAAATAAGTACGTAAACTAAATCCTTTTTACTTTTAACTTTGCTGAGTGAACTCGCTCTATCTGCGGTGTTATTAGATTACAATTTATATCAATATAACTAATTTCATTTGGCGCTAAAAACATATCATTACTTTGCCCTACACAGTTACCAATAAACTTATTATTTTTATCAAATGTTGACGCAACTATAGCCCTCATATATATGCTCTCGTTGGTGATGTTTTGTAACTCTGCAGTAATTCTTACTTTACCATTATCTTTAAAAACATCTGATAAAGTGAGCTTTTAGTCATCATCAAAGTCAGTTGTTGATTCTAATACTTTATTGCTCACCATTTTTTTAAATCCGCTGTCAATCTCAGCCGCTACTGTTAAAGCATATACACTTATGCCTCCAAGTAACGCAATTACAAATCCCAAGCCCCAAAAAAATCCTTTTATAGATTCGTTAAAATTACCTAAATTCATTTCTAACTCCTTTTAAAATTACAATTAATAAGCTGGTAGTTTACCATTGTATTGCATTTACTATGTACCCAAAATAACCTTCTTCGCCAATCAAGTTTACTTTTTTGTTTTTTAGTTTCAGCAACTCATCATTATCCAGAAACCATTTAATTGAGTACTCATTATGTGTAGATAAATCCGAAAATGTGAGGTTTACACACTCATAATAGTCTTTAGTGCACTCGTTAACCTCAACTAGGACGTATTCTTGTGACCATTGCTCACCTAAATGATAATGAGTCCACAACTTTATTGGCAACAAAATTAATGAGGACAAATACAAATAAATAAATATCGGTGCTATAAGTAAAATAAAGGCATTCCCCAGCCAGTTCCCTAAATCAAAGTATTCTTTTAGCCATTCACGAACCCCATGGTTATGTTTATAATTCTTAAATAAGATAAATAAAGCAAGTAGGGTTAAAAACATTAATACCCAAGAATCAATAAAATTGTAATGTTGGTTAGGAATAAAAGCGGGATCCTCACTCTCATGCCATCCATAGAAAGTTGCCGGTAGCAAAAACAATAACAACGCTATAATAAAAATAAATAAACCTCGTTCTTTGCTCGTTTTCATAGTTTATAGCGCTTTACTAATACTTCATAATTGCAAAGAGTATACCGTGTTTATAAAGAGAAACTTTGTTTTTTATTTACAATAAGTTTGCTTATTATACAAATATAATAAGTGACTATTACTAACAATCTTACCGTAGTGAAATTAGTATTCTGTATTTCGAAACCAATTGTAAAATCAAAATATATTAATATTAACGCACCAAAAAAGTACTAAACGATTAGATATAAGAATAAAAACCCACCATTTTAACTAGCTATTCTTGTAAATTTTGAACAAGGCTGTAAATTACACTTGTACTAAATAATCTCATAACGGACTAATATGACAGATAATTTTCAAAGTAATGTTTTAAATAAAAGCACATGGATAAAGCTTTTTATTCTTACTTTATTTTTATTTCAAAGCGGTGCTTTGCAAGCAAATGAGCAAATTGAAAAATCAACTCAATTTACAATGGATCGCGATACAGCTAAAAGTAGCATCAGTCACTTTAAAGCGAATAAACTAGATTATCTTCAAAATAAAAAACAGCTAAAAAAAATATTTGAAGTGAGTAAAGAACAAAATTGGGAGACACTTCATTTAGAAGCGGCTGCTTTGTATGCAGAACTACTTTTTAGAGATGAGCAATATGACGCGCTAAATACCCATGTAAATAAATACCTAGCAATGGAAGCTATTCAAGCACGCTGGGATTTATACTTATTACTGCTAGAAGCAAAATTAAAGTATCTCTCGCAACAAGAAGAACAAACGCCAGCTAAAACATTAGTAAAAAAACTAGAAGCCTGGCTGCCAGAGCGTACTATTAATGAAAAAATTATTATCTATCGGGCTCTCGCATACTATTACACCAGTTCAGATTCGCTTAGCAAAACACTTGATGTGTCGCTTGAAGGCTTAAACCTGTCGATAGAACAAGCCGACAACGCCTCGCAAGGGTTTTTCTTACGTAAAATTGGTGATGCATATAATTATTTAAATGAAAAAGATAAAGCCGTAGATTATGCAAAAAAAGCAATTGTCGCATACGAAAAAACCCAAGATCACTTACTCACAGCAAAAGCTTATTGGAGCTTGGGAAATGCACTTTTAGATGTAGGTAACAGCAAAGATGCCATTGGATACTTTAAAAAAGCCTTACTTTATTTTAAATCGGTCAATATGCAAAAAGGAGTTACTTTTGCTCAATACTCAATAGCGAGTATTCAATATGAGCATGGTAATTATAAAGATGCACTGAGTACTGTTAATCAAAACATAGCGCTTGCAACCACTGCGGGTGTATTTGATATGCAGCTAGCCTCCATGATTTTATTGAGTGATATTTACGAAAAACAAAATTTATATAAAAAAGCAAATGATACAAATGACCACGTTTTTTTATTACTTGATAAATTTAGTAGAAGTATTTATAAATCCGATTTTTTAGGTAAACGCTATAAACTAAAACGACACCTTGGGTACGATAGCGATGCATTTGAAGCAATTGAGCAAGAACTTTTTTATACAAAAAAACACTTAGAAGCGACTAGCGAAAATCATATAAGATCGCTGCAGGTAAAATACGAAGTTAAAAAGAAGGAAGAAGAAATATTGCGCCTTGCGCACCAAAACGACATTAGTGCTTTTAAAGCGAAAGAAGAATACCAACAAAAATTGATCTGGCGCTTAAGTACAGCGATTGCTTTTATTTTAGTACTTGCATCTTTATGGTTATTTTACAGACAAGTTGCCCAACGTAAAAAGTATCATGCACTTGCATCAACCGACTTCCTTACAAAATGCCTTAATAGGCGCGGTATTATGCAACTCGCTGAAAATATAATAAAAGAGCAAGCAACAACAATTGCAATTGTCGATCTCGATTACTTTAAAAAAATTAACGATAGCTTTGGACACGATATTGGCGATTTAGTGCTTATTGCTTTTGCCAACGCAGCCAAACAATCATTAAAAGGTAATGGCGAATTTGGTCGTTATGGTGGCGAGGAATGGTTGTTTATTTTAAATACGACGGACGTATCAACAATTAATACTATTTTTTCAGATTTAAATAAAAATTTGTCAAAGTACTGTGCTGAAATAAGCTCAAAAAACACTTCATTTAATGAACCAGTTACGTTTAGTGTTGGTGCAGCTATTAGCCACTCAACTCAAAATCAGCTTGATGATCTGATAAAAAATGCAGATAAGCTACTTTATCAAGCTAAAGAAAGTGGACGAAACCAAGTCGTTATTAATTAAAAGTTACAATTATCATCTTAATTTAGGTCGTAAATTAATATGTATTAGGCGGTAAAAAAGCCGCCAAATATTTATTATTGGTATTTTTTCCATTGAGTTTTTTTACTAAAAACCCATTTAAATTTATAAATTCAAGCATTCTTCTATCAGTACAATTCATACCCCGTAAAACTAAAAACCACTAAATACGCAGTAAATATTATTTAAAAAACACTGGAAAATTCATCGTGAATTCAGTTAGCGATTATTATCGAACTGCTATTTATGTCGCTAATAAAGATAAGCTAATCCATTAAAATATAATAAGATTATTTAAATTTATATATGATTCTATTTTACAACGACAATCTATGACTTATCGCACAAAAGGGTTAATTCACCGCATCAAAAGTTGAATTATCGGTACAATTACACTAGTGTAAAAAACAAGCATTTAAAATCACTCATGGAGATAATTTACATGGTATCACGAAGGAGTTTTATAAAAGCTGGTGCAGCATTTGGTATTGGCTCAATGTTGAGCGCACCAACGTTAGCACAACAATTGAAAGTAAAAATGTCATCTGGGAAAGTAATGCCCACCAGAGGCCAAATTGACGAAGATGCACTACTTCCCACTAATAATATGGATAATAGTAAACATTATCGTCCTAAATCAAGAATGGGTTTAGGCGGTTTAGCTGCAGGCAATGGCTTTAATACTATTTCACCTGATGAAGAAATTCTTCAAATGCTACATGCCGCTTGGGATTCAGGCATTAGGCATTTTGATACATCACCGTTTTACGGTTTAAGCCTAAGCGAAAGACGTTTTGGTGACTTGCTACGTAATAAAAACCGCGATGAGTATGTATTATCATCTAAAGTAGGACGCCTACTTACCCCCAATGCCGAGCCATTAGAAAACAGCTGGCATTGGGCTGATCATTCCCCATTTCATTACAAGTATGATTATTCTGCTTCGGGTACTCGTCGTTCCATTGAGGACACCCTGCAACGTATTGGTGTTGCTTCGCTTGATATTGTATACATTCATGACTTATCGCCTCAAAACAGTGATATGGGCGAAGATTGGCTTAAATACTTTGACCAAGCGGCTAAAGGCGCTATTCCTGAACTGACCAAAATGCGCGATGAGGGAATAATTAAAGGCTGGGGCTTTGGAGTTAATACCCCAGACGCAATTTACAAAGCAATTGATATGTCTGATCCTGATATTTGTTTATTAGCGCTGCAATATTCTATTTTGGATCACAAACAAGCATTAGATAAAACATTCCCAATGTTAGACAAACACGATATTTCGGCTGTCATTGGTGCCCCACTTAATGGCGGTTTTTTAGCTGGTCGCAACCGGTTTAATTACTCACCTAAAATCCCACTGCCAATGCAGCAAAAATACGTAGCAATGAGTGAAATTGCAGCTAAGCATGGTATTGATATGAAAACCGCTGCACTGCAGTTTGCAGAAGCACCTTCAACTGTTTCAGCTATTATTCCTGGTGCACGTACAGCGCAGCAAATAGAAGCGAATGTTGCTTCAATGAAAGTTAAAATCCCAGATGCATTTTGGAGTGATTTAAAATCGAAAGATCTTATTGCCCAAAATGCGCCTATTCCAACCTAAAGCCAAATATTACTGTTAAAGCGTACCCTTTAAGCTTAATGGGTACGCTACTATTACTCGCTTTTATATTATTTATTGAGCTAGGTAGTGCTAAAAAATAATATCAGTCTCTTTTAAATCGCCCTTAAAAGCTTAATAACTCCTAAATGAAATATATCGCATGACCAGTAAAAAATGTTATTTATAGTAAAGCTGGGGGAAAGCAGGTAATTTATTCAGCCTTAATTGCAGTGTAAGATTGAAAAACCTCATTGTTATATACTAAGCTCAAAGATTAAGTATTATTGAGCTATAAACTCTTATTTTACTTTTCCTTTAATTACTTTTTTAGCTGACTTTGACCTTTTTGGCGGCTTTGGCGGCAAAGAGTCTACAAAATTAACGCATACGCCTATCCAGTATTCTAAATCAGCGTCCGATTCAAAACCCTCGGGTAAAATATAAACCAAGCCCTTGACTGGCTTACCTGTAAAGTCCATTTCAGTTACATGAGGCTTAGTTAAGCAAGAGCTATAATTTTTAGGCCCGACACGCACCATCAGTTTATCGCCAATAATTACGCAGCACATATACTCCGAAATTATAAAGCACAAGCCACCAAACATTTTCTTTACTACTAAATTGTGGCGCGCATTAAACAACTCATAAAGTCGCTCTTCTAACCCTCTGTCAAAAGCCATTTAAGCATCTCTATTTTTTAATAAAACACATTGAAAAACTAATTATATAAACGATTTATAAATATTACAGTAAGTTTTTATTGGTTTTATTTTTTGAAATTAAACATAAATAAAGTAACAAAAGAGCTGATAGGAATAATGGGGATTTACAAAGTGGTAGGATTTTGACGTTTACTTTTTTATATAATCGCACTAACTCATAGCTGATAATTAAACTGAGATTAGTGCGACTTTAAAATAGGTGTTAACTAAAATTCACTGGTTTAATTTAATAAACCAAAGTGCTTATGCTGACAGCTGCACTTGAGTATCATCTACAGATGCTTTTTTCATACTGCCTTCTTGCTCTAAGCGAATATGCCAGCTAAACGCTTCTTCAAGTAAATGAGGGGTGTGCCCACCACGCTCACAAGCGCGCTCATAATAGTCTAACATCGCTTCGCGATATTCTGGGTGCACACAATGCTTAATAACTTGTACAGCACGCTCACGCGGTGCTAAACCGCGTAAATCAGCTAAACCTTGCTCAGTTACTAATATATCAACATCATGCTCGTTGTGATCAACATGGCTAACCATAGGCACTACGCTTGATATTGCGCCATCTTTAGCAATCGACTTAGTCACAAATATAGCTAAATGAGCATTACGAGCAAAATCACCAGAGCCGCCAATACCATTCATCATTCGTGTGCCACAAACATGCGTTGAATTTACGTTGCCATACATATCAAACTCAAGCGCGGTGTTTATTGCAATAATACCTAAACGGCGCACTATTTCAGGGTGGTTCGAAATTTCTTGAGGGCGTAACACTAGCTTGTCTTTGTATTGTTCTAAATTATTAAATACTTGCGCGTTACAACGCTCAGACAACACAATTGAGCTGCCCGATGCAAAACTAAGCTTACCTGCGTCAATTAGGTCAAACGTCGAATCTTGTAATACTTCAGAGTACATTGTTAGGTCTTTAAAGTCAGAGTCAAGTAATCCCATCATTACAGCATTTGCAATATTACCAATGCCTGCTTGTAGCGGACCTAAATTAGCTGGCAATTTATTTTGAGCCACTTCTTCTTTAAAAAAGCTAACTAAATGGCGCGCAATAGCGGCGGTGTCTTCATCAGGATCGGTAACGGTAGAAAACGAATCACTTTGGTTAGTAAAAACAATACCAACAATTTTTGCAGGATCGATAGGAATTGCAGTACTACCAATTCGGTCATCCACTTTAACTAACGGCATTGGTTGGCGAGTAGGACGATACGAAGGAATGTATATATCGTGCAAACCTTCAAGATTCGGGTTATGCAGCATATTAATTTCAACGATGACTTCTTTGGCAAAAATAGCAAAACTCGCTGAATTACCAACCGATGTAGTAGGCACAATATGCCCTTCTTCGGTAATGGCAACGGCTTCAATAACAGCCACATCAGGCATAGTTAATTGATGGTTACGTAAATGCTCAACCGTTTCAGATAAATGCTGATCAATAAACATTACTTCACCGTTATTAATCGCTTTACGTAAAGTGCTGTCTACTTGAAAAGGCATGCGACGCGCTAAAATACCCGCTTCTGTTAGTAGCTTATCAAGATCATTACCGAGTGATGCGCCTGTCATTAAATTTATTTTTATTGGATTTTTTTTGACTTGCTCAATTAATGCTCTGGGTACTGCTTTAGCTTCTCCGGCACGAGTGAAACCACTCATCCCTACAGTCATTCCATCTTTAATAAATTGGCTTGCCTGCTCTGCTAACATTACTTTTTGATGCAGGCTACTATTACGAATACGTTCCAAGTGCATACTGAGCTCCTCTCTAAATTTGACGTTATTCTAAGCCTTACATAGTACTAAACAATCTAGACTTAGGTCGTATTTACTAAAGAAGTATGAGGGTAGTGCTAAAGAACAGAGGTACGTTGCTATTTATTGTTATTATTTAAAGTGGGCATCTTGGATATCCCCCTTTTAGCTACAACCTACCATGAGAAAAATTAAGCCACCATTCTTTATAATTATTGAGCTTTACGGTGCTGTCACGTCAAAGTCATTCTTCACTAAAAAATCGGGAATGTAATCAGTTTCAACCGTTAGCTGGTAACCTTTAAGATCATAAGCATGGCTAGCAGCAGCCATTAAGGGTAGTGATATCCATCCTTGTCGCTCTCTTTCATCCTTTTTCCAATATTTTTTATGAGCCTCTAGCGCCTCTACCATGGCTTCATTAAATTCATCTTGTGCGTTGGCAGTGTAAATACAGCGGTATACTCGCATCAAAGGTAATAAAATATGTTGCACATAACGGCGACGACCAGACGCTATTGCATTAGGGTCGGCCGCAATTAATGCCGCCTCAAGTAAGTTCCCCATATTGGCTTCAGGCTCAAATAACCCCTTCATTAAATTAATAAGCGCAGTATCAAATGCATCAGCACTAATGTTTGCATTATCAAACACACTTTTAGGTACTTGAATAAGTTGCTCTATTGCTTTTTTGTCACGCAGTGTTACCGCTGCATAAAATACTTTTTCCCACACGTCGGTATGTAAATAAGCCCCCGCAGGGCCACCTGTTAACGCAAAAGTATCATTATTAATAGTTACATCAAAGGTTTCACCTTGCCTGCAAACAAAAGCAAAATTGGCACAACCAAACTCTTTAATATGTTGTAAATAACGCACAATTTGTTGATGAGGCACATCAGCCAACACCGCATTACCAAAGGCATTGATAGCATCTTGAATAGAGCCGCCTAAAACACCTTGAGAGTTTTTAGTTTTAATAGTATTGATGCCTCTAAGCAGCAACTCTTCGTATTCATTAATTCTATCAATTATGCGCTCTATACTTTTTGCTTCAAAATGCCTTGCTATCATCTATTATATTCCTTTATTTTTTTAGTGTAGATATTACTAAAATCACTGGTTTTAGTTTTGGCTAACGAGCCATCTTTATGTAGTTTTTGGCTAACTTTTTTCTATAAAACGCAAAAATCAGTATGGGTTTCACTGGTATTTTTTGTGAAATGGGGTACGTAATAATTAAATAAAAGCATTTACTTAGATGTGTATACACCGGCTCGTCTTGACTTCAATGGAGCTAAGACAGCCCGTCGAAGACATAGGTTTTAAAACCTGAGTGGGTGTTTGAGCACTTAAGTCGTAACATACGCTTATCCTGTATGTACTTCACTTATAATGAAACAAAAAGCGCACGCTAACCAAGGTTAACCAGATAAAGACACG
>NZ_WTLC01000055.1:0-21784 GCF_011378875.1 Pseudoalteromonas sp. Z9A5 | reverse complement strand
TCTGCTTTTGGGATAGATAGTGGTTTGGCGATTACTATCAGATCAAATTCAGAGCATGTTTTCAAGTTTTATTCCTTAAGATCCAACCTATGAATGGGAGCTAAGTAAGTCATTTAGTTGCGCAGTTTAGTTCTTAGAGTGTGCTTTGGTTGCCATTGCCAGCGCGATATTAAGTAAAAGCTACGCTTTTAAACGCCAGCAAGCAGCGCGTCTACGGGTGTTTAGGTCAGCCTTGGTTGTTAACGTTGGCTGGGAGTTATAACTAATCACTTAAAGTTAAAAGCCAAAGCGCGATGTAAAATCGCACCTACGATTTTGTTGAGTGCGGTGTTTGATGTTGTTTATTTTTTTGTAGGTGAGGTTTTATACCTCGCATGGTTTTTTTAATCTGTGCGTTGGTGTGGGTTTGGACAAGCGCGATGTAAAATCGCACCTACGGTTTTGTTGGGTGCAGTGTTTACGTTTTTGTAGGTGAGGTTTTATACCTCGCAGGGTTTTGTTTAATCTGTGCGTTGGTGTGGTGTTAGATAAGCGCGAGGTAAAATTGTATCTACGGGTGCTTAGGTGGGCTATCGATCTCGAAATTTCATTAATTTATCATAAGTAAGTTATATTTTACTTATGATGTTTAGGTTTGATTTTATTGCCTATAAGTAAGTTGTGGTTAACTTATGGGTGATAAAAATACATTTAAACTTAAAAGTAAGTTATATTTGACTTTTGGTTGGGCTAACTTAAAATAAATCGTATAAGTAAACTATGGTTGACCTTTAATGAGCGAATTACCAGCAAAAAAAACACTTGGAAGAGTTGTTAAACGCACTGAAATGCCTGATCTATCAAAGCCATTTTCGTCGGTGCGACTCGCTAAAGCGATTACTTCAAAGCGGACAGGCATGAAGCTTACGCTGGTTGATGTATCGCAAGCACTTAATATTTCAAAGCCCACGCTGATAAAAATAGAAAAAGGTGATGTTAATGTGCAGTTTTTTAATGTGCTTAAAGTGATGGAGTACTTGGGATTGTCGTTTAGCCTTGTTAGTGATGACGCGTCACACCACAATAACAGCGCAGAGGTAAGCGATGAGCAGTGGTACTAAGATTAACAGCTTAGATGTGTTTATTGGTAATACACAAAAGATAGGTGAGATAACTCTCAATATAGGCTCTGAAAACGAAATTTCATTTAGCTATGAGCCCGAGTGGATTAATAAGGGGTTTGCTATTTCACCACACTTACCGCTCAATGGTCATTTTAACTCGCGTGCTGTGCGTAATTATTTACAAAATTTATTGCCAGAAGGCAAGGGCCTTGATGAGATTATAAGTAGTACTACTATCTCTAAAAATAATACGTTTGGTTTAATTAAAGTAATTGGCGAGGAAACATCAGGCGCTTTGTCGTTTAGAGTAAGTAGCAGGGCTTCAAAACAAACATCTTTTCGGGAAGTAACTCATGACGAACTAAGCCAAAAACTTAAACGGTTTAAACAAGTCGGCGAGTCAATCACCCTTTGGGATGGTCGGACTCGGCTCTCTGTTGCTGGCGTTCAAGACAAGCTAAACCTACTCGAAATCGATAGTAAATTAGGGTTTGGTGAAGGGGAGCTATGTTCCAATAAAATTTTTAAATTTGAAACAGGTACAGCTCCTTTCATTGCAGTAAATGAACTATTTACGATGCTTTTAGCAAAAGAGTCAGGGCTCAATGTTCCCGATGTAGAATTACGCACCTATGCAGATGTAAGGGTATTTGTAATAGATCGCTTTGATAGGCGCGTTACGCAAGATCAAAACCATGTATTACGTCGTCATATTATTGATGGTTGCCAAGCCACTAATTTACCTCCTTCTTATAAATATGAGCGTCAGCATGGTGATGAAGGGGAGGGTATTTATATTCGAGACGGCGTTTCTTTTGCTAAACTCTTTAATATTGAAACAACGAATGTACAGGCGTATGAGGCTCAGCTTATTCGCTGGATGACATTTAATATTTTAGTACGTAATTACGATGCACATGGCAAAAATATCAGTTTTTTTGTTGGTAAAAATGGTTTAGAGCTTACGCCGTTTTATGACTTGGTAAATATAGAAGCGATTATTGAGCAGGGAGGCATTGACTGTGATGAGGATTATTTACAGCCCCAAATTTCAAGGTGTTATGCTATGTCAGTGGGTGAGCATAATTCACAAAGTGCAGGCAATTTTACTAATGAGATTACGGCTTATATGTTAGCTGATTTTGCTGATGAATTTGCTATTTCACTACCACGGATGCAACTACTTATGAGTCAAACCGTTGACTCTGTATTAGCTGCAATAGATGCGGCTAAAGTTTCTGCCGTTAAAAATAACTTATCTACTGCTGAATTAGCACACATTGATTTATGCATAAAAATAATTAATGAAGCTGCAAATAAGCTGAGTGAGCAAATAATACAATTACCAAATATGGATGCATTTATTTAAGTTTGAAAAAGTAAATACATGCATTTTGAGTGAAAAATTCCTATCTTGGTTACCATTGCTAACCCGATATAGGTGTTTTAAATTACAAACCAAAAGCGCGATGTAAAATCGCACCTACGGTTTTGTTGAATGCGGTGTTTGTATTGATGTAGGTGAGGTTTTATACCTCGCTTTAAAATATATTTTTTATCGCAGAAAAGTGAATTATTGTTCTCGATGTAGCGAGCCGCAACTCTGTGCCCTTGGTGATAAAAAGTGCTGTTGCATGAGCGCTATATAAATTTGTGCCTACGTTTTTGGTGTATAAATTTATATAGGTGGAGCTTTATAACTCACATGGCGTAATTTTGCTCTTTAAGTTTTAATTACTAAAATGCCTTAGTTAACAGTAACAGTAACAGCCACTAGCCAGTTATATGTATAAATGAGGTTACTTTAAACAGGGTATTTTAGTTGTGTTATCAACGAGCCATATTCGGAGGGTACCAAATATGCCTTTAACCACTAAATTGTGAACTGAAAGGTTTGCGTTAATAAAGGCAGTATCTCTGCTTTTATTGGTATTGGTTTACCATTGCTGAATCGCGTTGGATCAACGCTAATGAATCCCCAAAACTGTAAGCAGCGATTTATAAATCGAGATTCTATTAATAAGCCCAGTAGAGTTTTTGAATCATGATATTCACTAGGCGTAAGTTGCAATAGTAGATCTGGAAATGCGGTAGTTACTTCTTCAATTAACTTTTCAATCGAACTGTGGCTTTGTATTCGCCAAAGCATGAATAGCCAAAAATCACGTAAATCCAAATCATCGGGAAAACTGTCGAAGTAAGCCCAATTATATTTTGTGGTTGCAGCTTCAAACATAGGTAAATAAAAGGCTTTAAGACCATGAGTTTGATACTGCTTTTGCGCTGTCTTTTTTATATGTAAACGCCCACTTTTATTGTAAATAATGCCTGCTGCAATCGCTAAAGTACGTGTGTAATGTAGCGCATTAAACTTATCTTCATTACTACCAGCAAACTCACTAATACTAACAGGGGTAGAGTATTCGGCAACTGCAAATTTAGGAAGTAACTCTGTAGCTTGTTTTACTAATTTAGCTGGTAAATTGCCTTTGCTTGTTGTTTTAAATGAACCACCTTGTTGCATGGCTTCGTCAATAATCAACGCTAAATAACACATTACAGGGGACGTTGATAAATCATCTGGAGTATTAATTATAACGCCTTCCAGTTCGCTAAAGGGGGCGTATATCCAATTGTGCATTTGGGCTGGCGAAAGCCCAGCAAAGTCTGCATTAGCTTTATTATTACGCTCTGTATTTTTATGCTGTACCACAAGGTTTAGTTCATCAAGGCTTAGCTCTGGGCTCATTGCTACAGTTTGGGCTATATCGTCAAATATTGAGGCATGCTGTTTTGATATATTATCCATACAGCAGTGTTTATATTTTTTACTGCTGCCGCAAAAACAAGGATCGTTTCTTCCTGGTGCCATTTAAAGTTACCTTTAACCCTGCTACATTTTTAATTATATTGACTTATTATACTCAAATCATTTAGTAATACCCAAGCCTCAATTTTAAACTAACCCTTACTTATCGATGAGTTATCAAACAGAGTTCTATACTTGGCAAACACCAAGTGCTTAATCTTTTTAGGTAATGCTTTTAAAAGCGATGCTTGGATATGAACGAGCTTTTATCGCGTTTAGATTTATATTAATTATTTGTTTAAAGATAAGTGAAATTGAGAGTTCTGGTTCCTATCGCCAGCGCAATATTAAGTAAAAGCTACGCTTTTAAATGCCAGCAAGCAGCGCGTCTACAGGTGTTTAGGTCAGCCTTGGTTGTTAACGTTGGCTGAGAGTTATAACTAATCACTTAAAGTTAAAAGCCAAAGCGCGAAATAAATTCGCACCTACGGGGTCGGTGTTTTCTGCTGGGGTTGGCATTTATTGTAGGTGAGGTTTTATACCTCGCTTTTACTTTAAAGCATTAAAGCCACGTTACATGAGCGCGAAGTAAATTCGCACCTACGGTTTTGTTAAGTGCGGTGTTTTCTGCTGGGGTTGGTATTTATTGTAGGTGAGGTTTTATACCTCGCTTTGCTTTTAAAGTATTAAAGCCACGTTACATAAGCGCGATGTAAAATCGCACCTACGGTTTTGTTGAGTGCGGTGTTTACATTGATGTAGGTGAGGTTTTATACCTCGCTTTTACTTTTAAAGCATTAAAGCCTGGTTACATGAGCGCGATGTAAAATCGCACCTACGGTTTTTTGAGTGCGGTGTTTTCTGCTGGGGTTGGTATTTATTGTAGGTGAGGTTTTATACCTCGCTTTTACTTTAAAGCATTAAAGCCACGTTACATGAGCGCGATGTAAAATCGCACCTACGGTTTTGGTGTTTATTATTGGGGTTGGTTTTATTGTAGGTGAGGTTTTATACCTCGCTTTTACTTTAAAGCATTGAAGCCATGTATATGAGCGCGATGTAAAATCGCACCTACGGGTTTGTTGTTCACGTTGATGTGTGTTTTTGTAGGTGAGGTTTTATACCTCGCTTTTACTTTAAAGCAGTGAAGCCATGTTACATGAGCGCGATGTAAAATCGCACCTACAGGTTTGTTGAGTACGGTGTTCGTGTTTTTGTAGGTGAGGTTTTATACCTCGCTTTTACTTTAAAACATTGAAGCCATGTTACATAAGCGCGATGTAAAATCGCACCTACGGGTTTGTTGTTCACGTTGATGTGTGTTTTTGTAGGTGAGGTTTTATACCTCGCTTTTACTTTGAAAGCATTGAAGTCATGTTACATGAGCGCGATGTAAAATCGCACCTACGGTTTTTTGAGTGCGGTGTTTGTGTTGATGTAGGTGAGGTTTTATACCTCGCTTTTACTTTAAAACATTGAAGCCATGTTACATAAGCGCGATGTAAAATCGCACCTACGGGTTCGGTGTTTATTACCGAATTTTAAACTTATTCTTTAGTTTGCATATTTTTAGCGCGTTCTTCGGCGTCTATTAATGCTTGAGATTTTGGGGCGCGTTTTTTCTCTTCTATTACTGGCTTTTCAGTTGATTCAGGATCCCAACTTGAGTCTAACGACAAGTTTGCAAATGGGTTGCTGTTGCCTACTTTAGCTGGCTCTGCTGTTTTTGGTGTTTCTTCTATTTTTGTTTCTACTTGCTCAGCTGGCGTTGGGTCTGTGCCTGTTGGCTCTGTACTAGTTGATTGGGCTACTGGCTTGGCAATTGGTTTAGCTGCTGGCGTAGGTTTTACTTTTTCTCCAGGTAGTGGTGCTTCTGGATCAAATACACGTACTTCAGGCTCTTTAAAGTCGTATTCACTATTAAATGAAGTTGTTTGCTGTGCTGATGCATCATCTGGCGAGTGTAAATCTACAATAGGTTCATCAGGCGTTACAGGCTCTGGATCAGTAATAACTGGTTCTACAACTGGGGCTATGTGTTGTTTACGTTGTTTTTTAACAGGTAAAGCTTCAGGGTCGAATTTACGCACTTCTGGCTCGTTAAAATCACTGGCGCTTTTTATGCGCTGTAAAGTGGTTTTAGCTGCCGCTTCAAATTCGGCTGTATTTGGTTCTGGTTTTTGCTTTGTTTTGGTAAACGTTGCGTCACTTGTTTTATCTAAAGCATTTGTTTGTTCTTCAATACTTTTTTGCTCTGTAGTCGCTATTTGAGACTCAGGCTCTATTTCGTCAATTTGATTTTTTGCCACAGCAGTTGTAACAACGTGTTCTGCTTTTGCTTCAACGTTTTCTACTTCAACATTTTGAGTAACATCGTTATTTAAGAGTGTTTTTTTAGCATCTGTTGGCTCATCAGTTACGTGTACTGTTTGCGTGACTGGCGTTATAACAGGCTCTGCAGGTGCTTGCTCTGTTTCTGGTTTATCAGTATGTGTATTTAAAGGCGCACTTTGTATTACTGGATCCGATTTTATTGGCTCTGGCTTTATTGGTTCAGGTTTTATAGGTGCTTTATCTTTTTGTAGATTAACCACCGATACTTTGGCGTTTGATGTTGCCGATGAATTTGCATCTGGCGCTGCAGTTGTTGGCTTAATAGGCACTGTTGTTGCAGGCGGCGAGGTGTCTTTATTTTTCTTGGCGCGACGTAAACGTACTATTACCATAGCGCCAATAAGTACCACTATAACCAGTATTAAAGTGGGTAAAAGTAATGAGCTCGGGCTTTCGGCGATTGGTGCAGGCGCCGGTGTGTAAACAGGGGCTGACTTTACTGCGGGTTTAGGCGCTGGAGCTATATTTTCAATTGGTGTACTTTGTGTTTTTACCGGTTTATTTACTTGTTCTGATAGAGCATCGTCTGACTTTACAGAAGGGGTATTTAGTTCGGTATTTTCTGTGCTTGTTTGTATGTTAACTGCGTTTAACTGCTCGGTCACTTGTTGTTTTTGATCATCGGTTAAGTTTATAGCCGCATCAGTTGGTTGATTTGTTGCTTGTGTTGTATCTGTTGTTAAAGTTGAGTCTATTTCTGGAATAGGTGCTGGCTCTACAATTTGTGGTTGTGGTTGCGTTATTATTATAGGTTTAGGTTCAACGATTTCTGGTTTAGGTTGAGTTTTTACTTCTACAGGCTTGTTACAGTTTTTACTGTAATCACGCGCTGCACTGCGGTATTTAGCGCTTGTTTTGTTATTACTATATTGCTGCATTTCTTGTTTTATAAGTATGCACATAGCTGAATTATAAGCAGCGCTGTTAAAGCTGCTTAATAAAGCAAAACAAAGGGTAAGGCGTGTTAATAAAGTTATCATAAAAGTTAATAGCACTTAAACATCAATAGTTTGATTTTAAGCGCAAAGTTAAAAATTATCTAGGGCAAATTAACTTATGTTAGTTAGTCAATTACCATTAAGCTGCGATATTCATCGTAAGCAAATTGGTCGGTCATACCGCTTATATAATCTTGAATTAACCTACAGCGATAATAAAACTCGTATGCAGCAAAGTGATCGGGCTCTTCTTGCATTGCATCTATTGCATGTTGGTAACTATTTAAGTGCTTTTTAGAGAGCTTTTTAACTAGGCGCGACTCTATTAATAAACGTGAATCGCCATTGAGTGCACGCTTAAAGTCATCCTTGTTTAGTAGCAGTAATGGTTTATAACAATCGAGTAAACCATTAATAATACGATACCCTTGTAGTTCTAATTTTTCGACTTCTTTGTTTGAAAATACATGCTCAAGCGCTACCTGTTTTAGTGTTTTAGTTACGGCATGTAGATGGCTTCTATCTTCTAAAAGCGCTTGGTTAAAATCGCCGTGGTAAATAGGTTCTATATTTTCGATAAAGCGTTTTGCGGCGTGATTTACTAGCGGATGTAGTAATGCAACGCGCAAATATATAAAAAATTCACTATTAAAATTATACGGTTGTGCTTGTGCACGCTCTAGTGCGTAGTCTACGGCTTTATCTACAAAATTTTGATGTTGAGTGTCGTCAATTAACAGGTTTATTAATACTTTTTTGTAACTGAGTTTAAGTTTTTCGCACAACAACTCAGTGCTTATAATGTCTTTTTCTACGGCGTCTTCTATGTCGGCTAGGCAATAGGAAATATCGTCGGCGGCTTCCATTATGTAACTTGCAGGATGGCGGCAGTAAGGCTCAATAGTGAGCTCTTTTTGCAATGCCTCAACAAAGTTTTTTTCGCTGTAGTAGTAACCCACTTTTTTCATTAAGTAGTTTTTATTTTGCGGTATGTCTTTTGTATCAAGCCCAGCAGGGCGAGTGTATTTTAAAATACCGGCGCTTTGGCTGTAGGTTAAATTAAGCGTTTGCAAAGAATGAATTATACGTATGCCTTGAGCGTTGCCCTCAAAGTTACAAATATCGAGTGCAAGGTGTTTAAAAACAACACCTATACCGGTGTTTGGCTCTTTACAGCGATCGGGTGTTACGCTTGCTAGGTTGTTGTTAAACCAGTGGTTAATAGCCGCTTCGCCAAAGTGCCCAAATGGCGGGTTGCCTATGTCGTGCATTAAGCAGGCCATTTCTACTAGGCTTTCTAGCGGGCGCTCTAGCTCGGTTAAGCCGTAATCTTTTTGTTGCTCGTAGCTTAAATTAGCAAAAATACGTTGCACTATAAAACGACCAACTTGTTGAACTTCAAGCGAATGGGTAAGGCGAGATCGTACAGCTGCGTTGCGCTCAAGCGGAAACACTTGTGTTTTTTGCTGTAAACGACGAATAGCTGCGCTATTTATTATTCGACCACGATCGCTTTCTAGCGCCATTTGTAAGTTTGCTGTGGTGCGGTACATACGCGCTGGCGTTATTTTTTTACTAAAATCTATGGTCATCTTTGTCCTTTTAAACCCGCTTAAATGCTTAATTTAATCTAAAGTGTGTAAATTAAACTTGTTCGTTTTATTGTTGTTTTTACTTTATATTAACCGCATATTCATATAGCCTTAAGGGACTATTGAAATCATTTCTTTTTCAGGGAGTTAAAGCCGTTTGGCTTAATAAGCATGATGCGTCCACTATCCCATTTTTATATATTATCAGTCTGTATTTTAACCTGCGCATTATCAGCGTGTAATAGCACACCTGAAAATACTTTAAACAATAATCTATCTGTTGCAGAGCAGCAAGAACTTAGTGCGCGAGCTGATGCACTGGCTGCTCGTGGCTTTTATCAAACTCAATTAGGTAATATTAATTATTTAAATGCGCGTCAATGCAGTGAGTTTAATTTACAAAGTCATCGGGGGGCTATTCGCTTTCCTGAAAACTCACTCAAGGCGGTTATTGATTCTCTCGATAATAATTTTGATGTGATAGAAATTGACGTACGCATTACCCGTGACGATGTGTGGGTTGTGCATCATGATGCTCACACAGGGCGAGAAACCGGTACTGTTGATAACAAACGGCGTAAAATAGAGTCGATTCGTTACACTAAAGAATGGGGGGCTTTACGTCATCGCGATCAAAACTCGGGGCTGTTAACCGCAGATATGCCACCGTCTTTTAAAGCGTTGGCGAGTACGTTTTCGCGTTATCGTAAATCGCATCAAAAGTTAAATATTGAAATTAAATCGCGGGCATCTGTCGATGATTTAAAAATGCTCGACTACTTGGCGTATAAATATGTTGGGGCAAACAATTATTTTTTTAGCAGCTTAGAAATGCGTAATTTAACGCGCCTACGTGAAATAAATCCCGATGTGTACATGATGTTTATTCAATCTCCTTCAAAGGTGTCTATGAATAAGCTGGCTGCCGATTTAAAGCGCGGGGCAGGGAGCGATCCTATTTATGAGCGCAATAAAGAGCAACTAGAAAGTATACAGTCGTATGGTAATCGTCGTCATCGCGAAACACGTTTTGATAGACCGTTAAAGCTAGATACGTTAACTAAAAAGTTAAAACGCAATTTTGGCTACGTGTTAGATATTCGCCATTATAAACAAAGTGCAGCCCAATTATTGCCTAGAGCCAAAGCGCGTGGCATTAATATTGCCACTTATTCTATTAATGGGCACGACTACCACGAACGCAGCTTATTAGCGCAATCAAGCATGCTACGCCCTAATTCTGTAATAATAGATGACACGGTGTATGGCTTTTGTTCTGTGTTTGGCTTGCCAGCGGTTAAGCCATACCAAGGTAATAACGCTTTTGCTAAGCGTATAGCAAGTATGCCCGATGATTTAGATTTAACGCGTTTAGATGAGTTATCTACTTATCAACAAAATCAGTTGTACCCTGCCACAGGTGGGCATTTAAAGTCGCTTACACCGGTTTCGCATACAAAAAAAGCGTTACACATTTCAAATGCGCCAAACCTTGAAATAGGTAAACGAGAGGCTGATGAAGAGTTTAGTCTTGAGACTGACCCTGTAGTTGAACTTGAACTTCGTAAAAAATAACAATAAGACGACTCATAATGAAAGTAACCACTAAACCATCATGGTGGCATTTTTTAATGCTGCTATTAGCTACCTTGTATTTATTACCAGAGGCTATTTTTAATGCTCAGTTAGTGTCTTTAGTCGGGCAGGGTTCTCCCTCAGCAGAGGATTTAGAGCACCTAGAAATATACGGGCGCGCTGTATCGGGAGTTGGAGTTGCATTGCTATTGGCTGACTTTTTACCAAAGGCGATGGTGGCTAAAGTAGGGCGAGGCATTATTTCGCTAATAGCCTTAATATGCTTAGTATGGCCGGTGGTGTTTTATGGTCAAAAGTATGTAATAGAAAAAACATTAATTGAGCCTTCTTCGGCAGAGCAACGCCAGTTTGCAGTTTATAGTGCGGCGCTTAGAGACGCTTTAGCTATTAATTCAATTAAAATTAATGGGCTTGATTACAAAGCTGATGAGTTACATAGCTCAGAAAACCTAACCTTTTTAGCATTATTTGGTGGGTTGTTATACAGCGACGCGGCTTTATCTGACAACCTTGAACAAGATAAACGCAAAATTATAGCTTCTTTTGTTCAAAAAAAGGCTTACCAAGATTTTGACCAACATTACACGCAGTACAGCCAACTTTATAATGAGTTAGTTGGTCAGTATAAAATGTATGCCAATGGGAGTAAAAAATATAACCAAACGTTAGCCGGAATTGATCAGCGCGAACAAGGCTATTGGCAACAAATTGAGCAGCAAGTAAATGAAGGTTGGGAAAAGTACCAGCAAGCACAAAAAGCACATATTGCTAAAGCGTCTGCAAGGGCACAAAAATATGGTCCTAAAATTTATAATTACCATGAAAAAATAGCTAAGTGTTCAGACCGATATAAAAAAAGCAGCCAAAAAGATCGCCTTAGTAAGTGTTACGACAGAGCTGGCGCAAATTATCGCAGTGATATTTTAAAAGCAGGAATTGGCTATATCCCCCCCGATTATTGGTTAATTGTAGAAGATATTTCGGCGGCAGAAAACGCAACTAGCAGTATTTTAATGGGAGTGCTTACCGGTGGTTTTTATACTGCGTTACAGGCAGTTAGCCTTGCAAGCGGAGGCGATGGTGGCATAAAAGACAAACGTTATAAGTACACTGACGATCCCGATCATTACCAGATGCTATTTTTAAAGCACCCTAAATTTACACAGATGTTTGTTAACGAAACGGGTTACGAGTTTAATATTAATAGCTCATTCGCTTTTCGAGGTCATGACACAACAGCTAAAAAGCTACGAGCACACTTTTTAGCAAAGGGATTAAAACTTAATAATAATTGGAAGATTAACGACCGACCTGAGTTTGCCCAAGCAGTTGCCAATAAAGTAAAAGCAGAGGCTAACCGACAATGGAATAGTGAGATGGCAAAGCACAATTTAAGCTTATCACCAAATTTGTCGTGGGTAGCGTTTCAGTTAAATTCACAAATACAAGCTAAAATTTCAGACCGTATGGGTGACTTATATGTAAAAAACATACGCGCCGATTGGAATAAAAAAAGCTTTAAAGAAAATGTACTCGATCCTAATATCGAAAAGCGTACCGATAAATATTTAGCGATGCTTAACAGCTCAAAAGGCAAGTTTGCAGACGGTGGTGAGTACGCTCAATATGGTAAGCAAGCGCTGCGCTCGGTTATTATTCCGCCTATTTCTATGTCGTTGTCATTATTTTTAATTTGTTTAACCTTTAGCAAGCTACCACTTAAATTGTGGCGACTTATTGCTCCACCTAAAAATACAGACAAAAAGCATCCTATTACGATGTTACAAAAACTGATTATGCCGTTACTGATTTTAATTCTACCGGTGATATTTATAAGCAATACTTTTACAAAAGATGAGCAAAGCCCAGTTAATTACTTTTTAACTAAAGTAGAGGAGTCGAGCAATCCTGTATTTAGTTACGCAATTCGTTGGACTTTACATGCTCAACCCGTGCTGCACCCTTTAGGGCTCGCATTTGAAGATAAGTTAAAAATTTATCAGCACTTTACCCCATTGAGTCATGCGTTAGCTCGCGTTGATATTTTACGCCATAGCGATACCTCGCTTAATGCTGATCAGCAGCAAAATAGGCAATACATGGTTGAACAAAAAACCAAGCTTACAATTACCACAAATGTGCCAAATGCAAACATACGCATTATGAACATTGGGCCTAAATATAGCTCGGGTATGGTACTTAAAGCGAGCCGCTATGATATTCAAATATCAGCTGCGGGTTATAAAACGTATCGCCGTTGGCATCAAATTGATGCGGGTGAACAAACTCTTTCTATTGAGCTAAAAGCGCAGTGATTATGAGAGAGAAGATGATGTTGCTAAATACTTATGGCGTGTTGTTCTTTTAAAGTTAAAGGTTTTTAATCTGGGGACGATTTAATTTATGCGTTACTTCAATGTTGAGAAAATAGTTGAGTAAATAAATACGCCCTAATCTATCAGTTTGTATCATAAAGTAACAACTTGCTTTAAAATAATTTTTTGAGTAATTGTTGTGCATTTTAAGGTGTTTATAATGAAACAGTGGATTTTAAAGGCAGTATCAATTTGCCTATTATTAGGGATGAACAATGCGTTTGCTGCAAAAGAGCAAACAGTGGTGCTTATATCAATTGATGGTTTGCGTTGGGATTACATTGAAAAACACGGAGCACCCAATTTAAAAGCAATGGGTGAGCGCGGTGTACGTGTAGAAAAGCTAATACCTGTTTATCCAACTAAAACGTTTCCTAATCATATTTCTATTATTACGGGCTTACTGCCGGTAAATCATGGCATTGTTGATAATAATTTTTGTGATAAAGCACGTAATAATGATTGCTACAGCATGGGTAAAGCGTTTGGCGATAGCACGTGGGTAAAAGGTATTCCGCTTTGGAATTTAGCAAAAATGCAGGGGCTTAAGTCGGCTACTTATTTTTGGCCTGAGTCGGATGCATTATTTAATGGTATGACCCCAGATTATTACTACCACTATTCTAAATACAGCGATTACCAAGACCGAGTAGATCAAATTGTTCAGTGGTTAAGTTTGCCTAAAGCACAGCGTCCACGTTTTGTGGCAAGTTATTTTTCACTTGTTGATAGCATGGGTCATAAGTATGGACCAGACGCGCCTCAAACACGCGATGCAGTTAAACAACTTGATGAATTAATGGGGCAATTACAAACACGTTTAAGCAAATTAGAGCAAGACGTAAACCTTGTTATTGTGTCTGATCACGGTATGGCGAGTGTAGACCCTGAAAAAAGCATTGATGTAACAACACTTCCTCAAGATGAAAACTTTTTAGTTAAAAACACCGGTCCACGTTTACTTATATACACTCAACCCGATGCAATAAATGCGGATATAGCCGGCTATAAAGCTCGTTTACAAAAAGCAGCAAACGGGCGTTATACCGTTTTAACTGACGAGCAATTAGCAGCGTATCATTATAATAAAGGTACTCGAGTGGGCGATATTGTTGTGCAAACGACAGCGCCAGCCGTGTTTACAAACTCAGGTAAGGCACATGGTTTAGGCACACATGGTTATGCTTATACCGATGATATGGCAGCATCATTTATTGCTGTTGGTCCTGCGTTTAAGCAAGGTATGAATATTAAAGAGGTAAGCAATCTTGATATTTACCCTGTACTTGCAAAGGTAATGGGGCTAAAACTATTAAACAAGGTAGATGGCGACGGTAAAGCGTTAATGCCTGGTGTTAAACAAAAAATGGTTGTGCATTAAGCCGATCGGTCTTGTGATATTTAAAGCGGCTAATAGCCGCTTTTTTTATGTTTAACTGGAGAGTTATTTATGTTCATTACCTGTGCTAGTTATCCGTACTAGTTATTCATACTAATTAACAGTGCTAGTTCTCCTTACTAGTTTTCCTCACTAGCTACATACACTTATAGTGCTGGTAAAGCCGCGTTCGTCGCTTGTTAAAGTAAGCACAAGTTGGTGGCGCTCGCATATTGCTTTTACGGTGGCTAAACCTAATCCAAACCCTTCTTTTTGCCTTGCCGGATCGCCCCTATAAAAACGTTTAGTAAGTTGTGATAATTGCGCGCTTTTTACGCCTTTGCCATTATCGCTAATATTTATATGATTACCGGTAAGCGTAATATGTATGGTTGCGCCATTACCTGCATATTTTATGGCGTTTTCGATTAGGTTAAATAAAGCCTGAAAAAGTAAATTTTTGTCGCCTTGAAGTACTAAATTACCCTGATTAATTACGCTTATATGTTGCTGATTTTGCTGCGCACTGGGCTCTAATATTTCTATTAGGTCGCTAATAAGTGTTTGGCAGTTTATTGATTCTAACTTTAACGGAAATTGCCCGTGTTCAAGGCGAGTTAATTTAAGCATGGCGTCAAAGGTATGTAATACGGTATCAAGCTGCTCTATTTCAAGTCCCAGTTCTGGTTGCTGCACTGCTTGTTGTTCTAGTCGCAAGCGTAAACGCGTAAGGGGGGTTTTTAAATCGTGGGCTATGTTATCGGTAATGCCTTGCACTAAGGCAAAGTTTTCTTCGATGGTGTCGAGCATGGTATTAATGTGTTTGGCTAGTTTTACAAACTCATCGCCTTGTTGTTTATGTATTACTCGCGCCGACAAATCACCTTTTTGAACTTGTTCTACTACATCATTAAAATAATTTACACGTCTTAAATGCCTGCGCGCAAAAATATAGCCAAACACACAGGTAAGTAACAAACTGACCAAGCAAGCCCACGTTGCAATGGTTTTAAATTCAGTAATTAAACGACTTAAATGCTCAGTGGCTGTGGCAATAACTACATTGCCATGTTGAGTGTTTACAATACCGGTGGTAAGTAATCTAATTTGCCCACGTTGCGTGTCGAGTACTGGAAACTCAAGGGTGTTAGGCAGCTTTGGTATGTCGTTTGGTAAAAAACTTAATTGTTGAAATTGCTCATCATCGCTTTGCCAAAATATTAAAATATCGCCTTCGTTACGAAATACCGCTAATTGCTGAAAAAAAGACGCTTTATCAAATTCATTAGCGAGTCCTTCAATGCGTACTTGCTCTGCACTTAAGCGCCTTTCTACTTGGCGTGTTTGCTCGCCTAATAACAGCTGATATATAAGTACAACGCACAGCACTAAAACAATTGATGTAATAGTGGCAAAGGCGAGTGTAAGTCGCCATACAGAGCTAAACCGAGGGTTAAATTGTTGCCAAAGGTTGCTGTTAGCAATCATTATTTTGCTCTACTTGTAATCGGTAGCCAACGCCTCGTATAGTTTCTATTTGTACTTTTGCGTTAAGTAGCATTAGCTTTTTGCGTAACCTTGCTATGTGTACATCTATTACATTTGTGCCAGGGTCAAAATTATATTCCCACACCGATTCAAATAACAAAGTGCGCGTAACGAGTTTGTTTTTATGATCGAGCAAAAAGTGTAAAAGTTTAAACTCTTTAGGTTGTAAGTTAAGTGTTTGCCCAGCTACATCTGCTTTGTGATGACGAAAATCGAGGTTTACGTTTGCTAAACTTAACGCTGTTTGCGGAGGTTGGTTATGAAAAGGGCGCTTAATTATGTTCTCTACACGAATAGCCAATTCCGAAAACGCAAAGGGTTTTATAAGGTAGTCATCGCCACCTGCTTTTAAGCCTGCAACCCGGTCGTCTACTTTATCTAACGCTGAAAGTATTAGTACAGGCGTTGTTTTTCCTGTTGCTCTAAGCGCAGCAAGTACTTGCAAACCATCTAGCTTTGGTAGCATTCGGTCTAGTATAATCGCGTCGTGCTCTTCGCATGTGGCAATTAATAATGCTTGTTGACCGTCTTGTGCGGTATCTACGGTGTAGCCTAGCTCGCTAAAGGCTTTGTATAAAAACTCGCGGTTTTGTTTGTCGTCTTCAACCAAAAGTAATTTCATTAATTGCCCCAACGCAGTAGTGGTAGGTTTTTACCTGTTGCAAGATCAATGGCTTTTTTATGACGTCCTTTTAACGATACAAATGTGGCAACCATATAAGTTACGCCCATATCTTGCTCAAGTTGAGCTTCTATTAAGTATTGTGTTTGTGTTGAATCTAACGATTGGACAAGTTGATACATGCGGTAATTTTTTTTACGCATTAATTTAGCGGCTGCAACTTCGTCGTCTTCATCAAGCTCTGGCGGGGCATATTCAAGCTCAATTAGTTTACCTTTTACATCAACTAGCAATTCAATAAAGCGATTATGTTTTTGCTCAAAAAGTGTTACCTCGTAGGTGGTTTGTCCTTTTTCGAACTCTAGCTCAAACTCTACAATAACGGCTGTATTTAAGTATTCGGTTTCTATATTTTTTAAAATACTTTGTGGTGATGGCTCGTTTGCATTATTAAGTTTGTCAAAAATTGCAGAGCTGCTTGCATGGCATAATCCGCTGCAAAAAAATAAGGCGCTCAAAAAAATATGTTTCATGTAAGTATGCTCTTGTTTTAATGTGTTTAGCCTACCAAATAAGAGAGCTAAACACATTTATTTAGTCGTATGATTTATTCTTTATATCAGCGCTTTATATTGCTACTAGTCATCTAAAACGCATGCTCTTACTTGGTTGCTTGCAACCCATTGGCATTCTAATTCTACAGTTTGATTTAAATATTGCGTTAATGAGTTATCTTCACTTATGTAACCCCAAAGCGTTGCTTGCTGATTTTGATTTGCCGACACTAAACCGGTTAAGTTAATCTCACTTGTATCGTCCTCTAGTTCAACTTCGCTTACGCTGTTTTGCTCATTGTTATAAGTGCCTTCAAGCTCAACCCACTGCCCATCTAGGGTATTAACCGATAATCCATCCTCAAATACAGTTTGGCTATTAAATGTAAATTCAATGCCATTTATTGTCGCTATATTTTGCTCGTAACTCACAACACCGGCTACCGAAAACTGCTGATTAGTTGTATTTGAGTTGATGTTTGTTGATTCAAATTCTATTTCTTGAGCAAGTAATTTATTATCGGCTTGCTGCCATACACCATCTACCTCAACAACTTGACCAATAACAAGATTAGCTGTGGTGCCATCTTCAAATTGAGTTTGATCATTAATGCTAACCTGCCACTGCGAGTTTAATGTTATTAAGCTCATATTGTTATTTACAAAGGTGATTACGCCTTCAAGCTCGGTGTCTATATTATCGGTAAAACTAAGGCTTTGCTCTGCATCAACCTCGGTTGCGGTAAATATTGCATTATTATAAAAACCATTAACCTCAACAAGTTGACCATTACTTAGTGTGCCGTCTATATCAGCTTGTTGGTAGTTAATAACTAAATCACCTAAAGTAAATGTACGCAACTGCTGGTTTAAATTGGTAATACTACCTTGTACTTCAAGCTCTGATTGGCTGTTAGTAATAGGGGCTTGGTAGGTAACCGTTAATGAGTTTAATGAATGACTGTAGCCACTTATTTCAAATAATTGCCCTTGACTAAAGTCGTTGCTGTTTAAGTTACTAAGTGTTATTCCTGCAATATTTACTTGATCATTTTTTATATTAATAGGACCTTTAAATACGGGGTCGTAATCTATTTCAGTTGCGCGGGTACCATTTGTTTCTACTTCTACCATCATCCCTTGTTTTATATTAGCAAGAGTTGCGTTGTTGCCCTCTATTTCTACTTCTGCTGAGCCTGCTGCAATAATATGATCGTTTACAGTAATTGAATCCGACGTTACACCTGTTACTTGCCCTATGATCACACTCGGTAAATTAGCTGAAGCAGCTAGCTCGTTGCTGTCGTTATTTGACGAACTACTGCCGCATGCTGTTAACGCAAGTGTAATAGCACTTAATGAGATTAGTTTTGCTGTATTTTTAATTGATTGGTTGGTCATGGGAAACTCCAAGTTAATAGCTATTGCTGATGGAGTAAGTGTACTTAACCATGTATATCAAGAAGGTGGACAGAACATTAATTTTTGTTAATGTTACAAAAAAGAGCGCCGAGGCGCTCTTAAGGGAAGAATCTTTACAAGTAATAATTATTTAAAATTAGCGATACTTGTTTTTGTTGCTGTAACAGTACGAATTGCATACGACTCATTAGTTACACCAAACGGGTATCCACTAACTGTCCAATTAGGATTAGAGAAGTAGTCGTACTGTGTTGCACTACCAAACACATGTGGGTAGGCCATAATACTTGCAAATACATTTTGTTGACCATGACCCATACCGTCAGTGTAAACGCCACCTGAGGTATCGCCTTGCTGACGCGAATGCGCTAAACCTTGGTTGTGACCTAGTTCGTGTAAAAATGTAGTTGCACCACAATCAATAGCACTAATTGAATACATACGGCTGCTCATTGAGCTATATAAGTTACCATTGGTACCTTGACCAACCCATGCTAAACCACACGAAATAAGACCGTTACCAGCACTTTGACCTGTGCCAAGTACAGCAACCATATCGGCTTTCCAATCGTCACGTAGGTCATTCACATAAGTGCTATCAGTGATCGAATCTAACCATTCTTCTGAAGGGGTTACTGCGTAGTCGCCTAGGTTTTGTTTGCCAACAAGGCGCAACGTAATATCTACACCATTTTGGCTATATACTTGATTACTAAAAGCAATTAGCTGACTTATTTTCGTATCAATATTACTTGTCGCTGCTGCTGATTGGTCAGTATACAAAATACCAATATCAATTGTTTCTGCTTGTGCAACACTTGCCATACATAATGCAGTTGTTATAGCCGCTGTTGTGATTATTTTTTTCATTGTTGTATTTCCTTACTTTTTTTGTGGTTGGAACTATTTTTAATATTTGTGATGCTGGTAAAGTATCCATTAAAGCTATAATTACGTTGCTTTTTATAGGTGTATCCACCTATTTTAAATATTTAATTAACCGTCTGTTTTGGGGGCAAAAATATCTACGCCTTTTTCTCTTTTTGGTTTTAATGCGCTAACGTCGTGTTCAATGTGGCTTTTATACAAATCGCGTTTAGCCGCTATCCAACCGTATTTTCCTTTACTTTCGAATACATAATTACCGCTTGGTGCAGTAAATTGCCCATACACAGCATCTTTTCCTACGGTTAAAACGGTGTTGTGCATTTGTCCGTCTACTCCGGTTACCTTACCAAATATACTTTTATCGCCGTTTTCGGCGCTTACTACATTGGTTACTTCTGCGGTATAGGTTTCGGCTGTTTGAGGAATTGCTAAGTCAAAGTTCTCACCCTCTTTTAGGGCTTGAAGCGAGCTTAAATCAAACTCAACATAGGCTTCGTTGTGTAAGTCAGTTGGTAGTACTTTTGCGTTTATAAGCACTTGTTTGGCTTTATCTGATAGTCGGTTTACAGCATCAAACTCATTAAATGGTTCACTTTGTTCTACTGGTAGGTTTGATTTAACATTTATAGGATCTTTACTCATATCTATAGGTGCTGGTGCATGTGTATTTTTAGTCGATTGAGTATTAATAGGTACTATATCAATAGCAATTGGAGTGCTCGGTTCTGCTGCTTCATCGGTGTTAATAAATAGCTGGTAAATAGCAAATGCCGATAGTGGGATCACTAAAATAAAGACAGAAGAACGTTTCATTTGTTTCTCTTTTGGTGTTTTTGGTTAAATCGATGTTACGTTTTATAGTATAAGTTTGATTAGATCAAGTTAATAAATGTAATTAAAAAGTTTGAAGGGTTTGTTTTTTAATTCCTTATAAAATATAAGGATATTTGTTTTTGGCATGTTTTATGAGCTTTATAGTATTAGTTTTTTGTAGTGTTTATGCGGGGTTTGGGGGTTTTATAGGTACTTATTTGTTTCGTTAAATACAATACTGAAATGTTTGTTTTTTTAGTTAACTTAATTGAAAAATAAAAGTGAATTAATTTCACCCTTTGTAGCGTAATGGCTAATTGCCAATAAATTATTTGCCACGTATGTTGAAGAGTCAAACATATTGCACAAGAGGGATTTATGACGCTGTCTGATCAGTTGCTTAACCGAATTACTGCAGGGTTAGTTGCCGTAATTATTGGTTTTTCAAGCTCAATTGCACTGATTTACCAAGTGGTGATCACTCTAGGTGGCACACCTGATTTAGTGGCAAGTTGGATTTTAATGCTTGGTTTAGTCATGGGAACAACCTCAATTGGCTTATCATATTATTACAAAGTACCCATTTTAATTGCCTGGTCGACCACCGGGGCTGCATTACTTATTTCAAGCGCACAGGGATATCATTTAAACGAAGCGATAGGTGCGTTTATGTTTTCGGCTTTGCTTGTGTTTTTGTCGGGTATTACTGGCTGGTTTGAAAAAATAATGAACCGCATTCCCAGTGAGCTTGCCTGTGCCATGCTTGCTGGGGTATTGGTGACATTTGGTATTGACGTGTTTAATTTTATGAACGATATGCCGTTAGTAATAGGCTTAATGGTGCTTATGTACTTTATAGGGAAGCGTTTTTTTGCGCGCTTTGCCATGCTAAGTGTGCTTATTGTGGGCGTACTTTTGTCGTGGAATATGGGGCATATTGATACAAGTACGCTGCACTGGAAAATGAGCGAATTTGCCTATATTACGCCAGTATTTAATTTACAAGCATGTATTAGCATTGGTTTACCGTTGTTTATTGTAACAATGACCTCGCAAAATTTGCCAGGAATAGCCGTGCTTAAAGCACATAATTATAAAGCACCTATTTCAGCAACGCTTAATGTGACTGGGTTTTTAAATATTATTACTGCGCCATTTGGCGCGTATTCTATAAATTTAGCGGCAATTACAGCGGCTATTTGTATGAGTGAAGAAGCAGATAAAGCTTCTGATAAACGCTATTGGGCAAGCATTGCAGCAGGCGTGTTTTATATAATAATGGCGTTATTTGCCGCTACATTAGTAGGTTTAGTCGCAAGTTTACCGCAAGCACTTATTTTGGCTTTAGCGGGTATTGCGCTATTTGGCACTATTGCTAATAGTTTGCAACAGGCACTTAACGGGTCGCAATATACCGAAGCCGCCATAGTAACGTTTTTAGTAACGGCATCTGATTTAACATTACTGTCGGTAGGTTCAGCCTTTTGGGGAATTATAGCGGGTGTGTGTACGGTGTTTGTTACCCGTAAAGATTAAGCTGTAGTTTAAAAGTGACGAGCGCGATGTAAAATCGCACCTACGGGGTCGGTATTTTCTGCCGGTGTTTGTGTAGGTGTTTGCATTGATATAGGTGAGGTTTTATACCTCGCTTTCACTTTTAAAGAATTAAAGCCACGTTACATGAGCGCGATGTAAAATCGCACCTACAAGGTCTGTGTTTTTGTCGGTTTTTGTGCTGTTGTAGGCGAGGTT
>NZ_WTLC01000054.1:0-22269 GCF_011378875.1 Pseudoalteromonas sp. Z9A5 | reverse complement strand
AGGGCTGAGGCATATCGCATTTAATCAATTAAAGGCTGAAACCAGTTTTAGTAAAGGTATGCCAGCAAAGCAGAAGAAAGCGATGCGCAGTACAGATTATCTTGAAAAGGTATTGAATTTATAGTGTTTTTTCATACTCTTGCCCTGTATTACGTACCACCTTTTACAAAATCAGCCATAAATTGGATACAAATAAATCACTTGGTTTGTTGATATTATCTATTACAATCATTATATAAATCATCAAAAGAATAAATAAGGATATAAACTGTGCATCTTTCAATAGCTCGCTCTGTTGGTAATAAAGGATTAAATCAAAAGACTGATGTAGAACTGATTCAAATATTATTGAACTGTTACTACTCAAAGATTTTACCTATGATCCCTTTAAAACCAGATGGCAAATGCGGAAGAATAACAATAAATGCAATTCGAAGTTTTCAACGTGATGTAATCAAACTTACTAACATAGATGGTCGCGTTGATCCTAATGGAGCAACATTCCGAGCATTAACAAAAAACTATAAAGTTATTGAACAAGAAAAAATTGCAGCTCATCAAAAAAAACACATAACTTGGGGCAAGCTAATGCAATCAATTATCCCTAAAGTAAGCTCCCCATTAATTTATCGACTCGATAACTCTAGTGACTATAAGGTTACATATAAATCAGATATTAAAGAATCTGCAAAAATTGTATCTGAGTACGCTAAAAAAGTTATCAAAATGGCATTAAAGGATGCAGGTATGCCGCATGCAGTAATCACGAGTACACTTCGAACACCACAACAGCAAGCAAATATTATGTATAGGAATGCAAAAATAAATTTGAGTAAGCAGTATAAGCTTTATGGAAGAGAAGGAGACAAAATTTTAAAAGTCTTTGAAGAAAACACTGATTTATCAAAAGAAGCTCTAACTACTTTAATGAAATCAAAAATCACTGAACTATTGCAAGTTGGAAAAAGAGTATCTAAGCATTGTGTGACACCCGAAGTATATAAAACATTAAATATTATTGATATTGGCGTGAACTCCACCCGCTCTGCTTGTGGTAAAGAGTTTAATAAAGAAAAATTCTCTAAGTCACTTCAGTATTTAGTTAAAACAGGTTATATAAATCACTATATTGATGAAACAAATAAATCAAATAACTGTTGGCATATTGAAATAGCCCCTAATAAAAAAGCGATTGAATAGAAACTCAAATATAAGGCTGATTAATTATGTTCAAAAAAATAATTTGTAGTTTAAGTGTTGTATTATTTTGTATTTCAGCTCAAGCAAACGAATGCACAATTGATACCGTAGACTTAAGTGAAGCAATTAAACCATTATCTGACGTTGTTAATGTTAATAGCAACAAAGGGAGTGATAGTTATGAGGCTTATTTGAGGCAGGTTGTTACCTATAAGGACAATAGCCTTGCAATAATTGAGCAAAAAAATTGCTTGATTTATAATTTAACCATTACACTTTTATCAACCGAAGGCGCTGAAAATAATAAAATCAGTCGAATAGTCAATCTATTGAAAACAGCCCCATTAATTCAAAAACAGTTTGAAATAAATAAAATAAATAGTGCGCTTATTGAATCAGCTATAAATAAAAACGCAGCTACTTCAAATAAGCCCGTTTATGTTGATTTGGCAAGTAAGGTTTTTGCTAAAAATATTCACTCCGAAGTGGGCTTTGATTACATGGTGCTCGGTGACAATCTTCCATTATATTACGATTCGTTCACCATTTATTTCGCTGCAGGTATGAATGACTAAAGTTTAAATCGCTTTGTACTACAAAGCGATTTTATAACTTAAAAGCATTGCACCAACAATTAGCTTTGAACAATCAAAGGGCTAAATATTGATTTAATACATCACAATAATAACAACCTCTATTAGCTCAAAGCCGAGGAATGGTTGAGTGCTGTGAGCGGGCTTTTAGATTTTATGCTTTTATTAAGCATTGCTGCCTCCAGGTCAGAAATTAAAGCATTTATCCTGTTTTCTAGCTCTTCAGGGGGAAGTTCCTCATGATATTTCTCTAGAAAAACTAACATCGAATCTAGATAGTCAAAGTCCAATACCTTAGCATACTCGACAAACAGGTCATCCCATTCTAGTTCCCAAAATAAAACGAACATATGGGCAACAAAATGTAGATAGCTTGAGTAGGTCTTTTCACCACCCTCGACATAAACCTTTACAATCATTTCACTTTCAGGTGGTCGGCAAAATATCGCATCAAAATTACCATCATCCCATAGAGGTTGATACCCTTCTGGCAATAGGCTTTTTTGTTGCGACTCTGAGCATAAATACAGCTCCTCGGGTATTCCGAATGAAATATCGAAATTCTTTGGTATCTCCTTACCTTCGTACATATTAATGAAAACCAATGGGAAGTGGTTTTTTTTAAGATATTCAAGTGTAGATTTTTTACTATGCTGCATAGGTAATTCTTTGGGTACTTAACGAGGCTGTAGAATAACTCAAACAACCAAATTCAATTAAAAAACGAGCTCCTGCAATTAATTCTAAGCGTTATTAAAGCATTAGGTAATGCATTTGGACCCCATAAAACTGGCTGTTTTTCTTAAAAAAGAGTAATCCTACAGCCACAACGAGAACTAAACTAGACAGCCACTTTAATTGAACAAACAGAACTGTGCTATTAAATTTACTTTTAGGTTAAAAGCTTACCTTTCCTAGTGCGTTACTTTCATTTAACCCATTAAATAAGCCATTAAATTAACCATTATCGCTATTAAACCAAAACTACACGCATGGTAATGACCGTATGATGCGGTTTTAATTTTTTACTGGGTAGTTTAAGTTTTTTGCGAGTAGCTTTTCACATCTCGCTCTCTATTCCAGATGTGTGAGAAACGATTCCCAAATTGAATGAGAAAAAACAACTTTTTGATCAAACCACTCAATAATCATACGCTTTACTGCAATAGTCATAATTCTGTAATCTTGATGGTGGATAATTTCTATCCGATGAGTTAATAAATTCAAGAAGACTAAGCAAAATGACTACACCTTTAGTGCAATTAACATTTGCACTGCAATCATTCGAAGATCCTATGTCTGCGGCGATGAGCCACACCATGGAATATGAAAAGCTATCGCTTCAAGCCGATGCTGCGCACACTATTACATTGCAATGTGTATTACCTGATGCGGCACATGAGGGTGATATAATTTCGCTTAGCGCAACACATCCAAATGCCAGAGGGGCGCAGTATTTTACTGAAGAAGCACTCACTAATGCAGATCTTGAAAGTGGTTTAGTCAACCTAACTTTAAACCACATTACACAAAGCCAGTGTTTTGTAATGCAAATGATGCTGCACGGTAAACATGCGACTTTAAAAAATAGCCTGCAATTTGATATGCACATAAAAGCATTTGAACAAGGTTACTGCGCGCCACATATAAATGTAGAGCGCGCTAAACCACAAGGCGTACGCAAATACTTTGCAAGTATGGGTGCAATGTTTTTATCTTTATTTTAGTGCTGCCTGCACTTAATAACTATTAAATTATTAATCAGCAAAACTTACTTTACCCATAGTAACGCCAGCAATACCTTGTGCTTTATTATTTAAATGAAGTTGCTCTCCTGCTAGGCATTCGTTTGCTAAAATGGCAAAAAGCACGGCTTCTTTTGCATCAGGGTCTACGCCTAGGGCTTGGGTGTTTTTAAATGCTTTTACATCTGGGCATAGTGCTAACAATTGCTCCATTAGTAATGGATTGTGTATTCCGCCGCCACTTGCATATACCACGCAGTTGGGTGCATTTTTAACGCATTCGTTTATTGCTTGGCTAATAACATAGGCAGTAAACACATTGAGCGTTGCAATTACGTCTTCATGCTTTAAATTATGTGTATTTGAACAGGTTTGAGCGGCTTCTAAATACGCTAAATTAAATACCTCAGGACCTGTTGTTTTAGGCATATCGAGTTTAAAAAACTCGTTATTGCATAGCGCTTCTAACAACAATTTATTATACGTTCCCGCTTTTGCGAGGGCTGCATCGCTATCGTAGTGCATACCGCTAAAGTAACGTTGTACGTAAGCATCCATTATCGTATTACCAGGACCAATGTCGGAGCTAAATACAGCGCTCACATCACCACTTTTTGGTAAAAATGTTAAATTGGCTATACCACCCATATTTAGCAAAATACGACTTTCGACCTCGCTCGAAAAATACAAATAATCGCCATACACAGCAAGTGGTGCACCCTCGCCTTCTGCGGCTATGTGCTTTTGCCTAAAATCACCAATGGTAGTAATACCTGTAGTGACCGCTATTTGGTCGCTGTCACCAATTTGTAAGGTACCGTTTCTAAAGTCTTTATGATTATGCTGCGATTGCGGGCAGTGATAAATTGTTTGCCCGTGGCTGGCTATTACATCAATATTCGCTGCGTTTATATTCCATTCAATTAGGCACTGATTGACCAGTGCGCCATGGTACTTACCTACCCACGGGTGTAATAGAGTGACAAGTTCTAAATCGCATTCACGCTTTGCAAAAACTTGTTTTATTTTAGTTTTATAGTCGTCGTTGTATTCAATTGTTTTAAACTTTAATACATCTATTTGTGTATTTAAGCCTGCGCCCGTTACTTTACACAGTGCTACATCGAGCCCGTCTAACGAGGTTCCACTCATTAAACCAATAATTAATCGGCTTGGTTTTTGGGCGCTGTTATAAAGGGCGGCTATGTGTGGGTGCATGATTACTCGCATGATTCGACCTAAAATAGTGCGGCTATCTTAGATGACTTTAAAACAAAGTTATAGCGGTACTATATTTATTTAAGTGCTTAGCCTGAGTACTAAGTTTAAATACTAAGTTTAGATGCTTACATTTGCCTTTTTAATTGTTTAGTAATTAAATGATTGCTAAGTTATTGCTCACATTACAATAATTAACCTAAAAACATGATAGTACTCAGAGAGTTTAAAGCCCAAGACGCACCTTTTATTATTAGCACTTTAAACGATGAACACGTAACTCGTTATTTATCGTCAAAAATTCCGTTTCCGTATACGCAAGCCGATGCAAACTGGTGGATAAACCAAGGCTCAAAAAATGGTTTAGTCAAAGCCATCGAGGTAAACGGGCAGTTTGCTGGGTGTATTGGCGTTACCCCTGGTGAGTTTGAATATAACCGCAGTGCCGAAATTGGTTACTGGCTAAACAAAGCCTATTGGGGGCAAGGTATTATTACTCACGCTATTGACCTTATATGTAACGAAGCATTTATAAACTCTCATTTAAATCGTATTTTTGGTGCGGTATTTTCAGATAATGTTGCTTCAATGAAAGCACTTACTAAAAGTGGCTTTAAGCAAGAGGCGGTGCTTAAGCAAGCTATTTATAAAAATGGTCAGTTTTATTGTAGCCACATTTTTAGCAAGCTAAAATAAAGCGATTAGAATAAATACTCGTTTTAAAGGTTGAATTATCAACCACCCGCCCAAAACTCCTGTATTAAGGTACGCATTGTACATATTCATACTGCTTAGCCGCGCATTATTGTTTAGCTGAACACGATTTTAAAAGCGTAAACATTCGGTAAGTAGTTTATTTATATTAATAGGAGATTTTTTTATGTCTACGACTAGTCGCCAACTTACTCTTGAATCACGCCCTAATGGCGCTCCAACAGATGAAAACTTTAAATTAAAAACAGTAGAGCTTCCTGCATTAAAAGACGATGAAGTTTTACTTCGTACTATTTACCTATCACTAGACCCGTATATGCGTGGTCGTATGAGCGATGCTAAGTCGTACGCTGACCCAGTTAACTTAGGCGATGTAATGGTTGGTGCAACTGTGTGCCAAGTAGAAGAATCTAAAAACGATAAATTTAGCAAAGGCGAATGGGTACTTGCATACACAGGTTGGCAAGACTACGCCGTTAGTAACGGCGAAGGCTTAATGCAATTAGGTAAAGAACCTGCAAACCCTTCGTACGCATTGGGCATTATGGGTATGCCTGGCTTTACTGCTTACATGGGTTTACTTGATATTGGCCAGCCAAAAAAAGATGAAACCGTAGTTGTTGCAGCAGCAACAGGTCCAGTGGGCGCAACGGTTGGTCAAATAGCTAAAATTAAAGGCTGTAAAGTAGTGGGTGTTGCTGGTGGCAGTGAAAAATGTGCACACGCAGTTGAAAAACTAGGGTTTGATGCCTGTATTGATCACCGAGCTGATGACTTTGCAGAGCAATTAGAAAAAGCCTGCGACAAAGGCATTGATGTTTATTATGAAAATGTGGGCGGTAAAGTATTTGACGCCGTACTACCACTACTAAATACCGCAGCGCGCGTACCACTGTGTGGTTTAGTATCGCAATATAACGCAACTAGCTTACCAGAAGGTCCTGACCGTTTAGGAATGCTAATGGGTCAGTTGCTTACTAAGCGTATTAAAATGCAAGGCTTTATTATTTTTGATGACTACGGCGACCGTTACGACGAGTTTGCACAAGACATGCAAAAATGGCTACAAGATGGAAAAATTCAATACCGTGAACACATGGTAGAAGGCATTGAAAATACAGTAGGCGCGTTCAACGATATGATCTGCGGTAAAAACTTTGGTAAAACTGTGGTTAAAATTAATAACCCACTTTAATTTTAAACAGCTTATAAGGGCTTAGCCCTTATAAGTTAACTAGGACTGACATGATCAAACTACACCATTTAAATAAATCCCGTTCTAAACGTATAATTTGGCTTTTAGAAGAGCTAAATGTTGATTACGAAATTATTGCTTATCAGCGTAATAAAGATACATTTTTAGCCCCTGACGAACTAAAGCATATTCATCAACTTGGTAAGTCGCCAGTAATTGAAGACGGCGGTTTAATTATTGCTGAATCTGGCGCCATTACCGACTACCTTATTACTAAATATGGTAACGGTAAGTTTGCTCCAAAAGTAAATACAGCTGAATACGTTGATTACCAGCAATGGCTACACTTTGCAGAAAGCTCAGCAATTTTGCCGCTTTTACTTAAAATGTTTGTACTAAAAGACGGCGCTAAAACACAGTTTTTAGAAGGTTACGCAGACGCTGAAACAGCTAAAGTAATTAGTTACTTTAACGACCGCCTTGAAGGTAAGCGTTATTTAGTGGGCGATACCCTAACGGGTGCTGATTTTATGATGTCGTTTATTGTTGAAGTTGTTAAAAACTCAGGTCAATTAGCACACTTTAAAAACCTGGTTAAATACGATGAGCAACTACAAAGCCACGAAAAATTTCATACAGCTAATGAGTTAGAAGCTAAATACGACTAACCATTTGAAGTAAAATAACATAAATAAACTTAAGAGGCCTTTGGCCTCTTTTTTTGTTTTTATAACTTCCTCATAAATTTATATACATATATTTGACAAAAAAACTTATTGTTGTGCTAAAACTAGTAGTCATGATGCATAATGTATTAATTATTATAAATTTTTTAATTGTACTGGTAGAGCTTAAAAGCTAGTACTTCCTACATTTGGAACAAACCATGACAATAAATATGCGCTTAGCTACTGGTTTTGGTGTGATCTTATCGATGATGCTTATTTTAACCATTATCGGAGTTTCACGCGTTAGCCTTATTAACGCTAATATTACATATATGACCGACGTTAATTCAGTAAAGCAGCGTTATGCTATTAACTTTAGAGGTAGCGTACACGACAGAGCAATTGCAGTTCGCGATGTTGTACTAATGACAGAGCAAAGTGACTTAAACCAGGTTTACAATAATATAAAAGAGCTCGACGCTTTTTATCAAACATCGAGTCGCTCTATGGTCGAGTTAACCACCGACATGTCGAGCGAAGAGCGTTCTCTTATTAATAAAATAAATCAAATAGAGCAACGTACTCAACCTTTAATACAAAACGTAATAAATGCAAAAAAAGCGGGGAATTTAAATCAAGCCACCAATATTTTATTAACCGAAGCTCGTCCTGCATTTACACAATGGCTTAATACGATAAACCTCTTTATAAACTTACAAGAACAAGCTAATCAAACAACAACACAAGAAACACGCGATATAGCCAGCCCATTTAAAGTTTGGATGATCTCGTTAACGGCGCTCGCCATCTTAATAGGCGCAAGCGTTGCTTATGTTATAAGCCAATTAATTAGAAACTCTGTAGGCGGAGAACCACAAGAAGCAGCTAAAGCAATTGCGTTTATTGCACAGGGTGATTTAAGAGGCGAGGTTCACTCGTGTTGCCCTAACAGCATGATGGCGTCGGTAGAAGTAATGCAAACTAAGCTAAAAGACATTGTAAACAGTATTATTGATTCGTCTGATAAGCTATCAACATCTTCTGCAAGTGTTGCCTCGGGCTCTCAACAAGCACTTGCTGCAGCAGATACACAAGTGACTTATACAAACGCTGCGGTAAGTAGCCTAGAAGAAATGAGTCGTAGTATTCACTCGGTAGCAGATGGTGTAAGGCAAACAGAAGATAACTCAAAAGTAACCGCGCAGTTATCTCAGCAAGGCAGCGAAGCTGTTCAAAAGGTGGCAGCCGAAATTGAACAGATTTCAATGGCTGTAAAAGCAACGGTTTCTCAAGTAAATGTATTGCAAGAACATGTCACAAAAATTGGCGATATTTTAGGTGTGATCCGCAGTATTTCAGATCAAACAAACTTGCTTGCACTAAATGCTGCAATAGAAGCGGCAAGAGCAGGCGAAACAGGTCGAGGTTTTGCAGTAGTTGCTGACGAGGTAAGGCAACTAGCCCAGCGTACGGGTGATGCAACAGGCGATATTGAAAAGATGATTTTGCAAGTACAAGAAAACACCCAAGCGTCGGTTACAGCAATGGAAACCACAGTACCGCAGGTAGAAAACGGTCTAACGCTAACCAATGAAGCCAATCAGCTACTAAATCAAATACAGCAACAAGCAAACGACTCATTAAGTAATGTGCTTGAAATTGTTGAGGCAACATCAAACCAAGTAGCAACAGTGTCGCAAATTAGCAGTGGCGTTGAAGAAATAGCCAGTATGTCGAAAGAAACCAGCTTGTCGTTAAATAGTAACGCGCAAGAAGCCGTTGCATTAGCAGAGCTATCAAGTACGCTTAAAAAGTATATTAGTTACTTTAAAGTGTAACTGTTTAGCGTTTTACAGTAATTAACAAAGGGGCTTTAAGCCCCTTTTTTGTAGGTATAAGTTGTATGTAAGTATAATTTAGTTAACTAACCTAAATGGTATAACTATATACCCGCTAAATCACGCTCGGTAATACACTCACCCGACGCCATTTCAAACTCGCGACATACTAATGGACGGTTTTCGTAAATAGAGCACATAAGCGTGTTGCGATCGAGTGCTTGACACCAACCGTCGTCAGCGCGTTTCATTACTTCGCTGCCCCATTTATCGTATTCAATATAATGAAATGGCACGCCAGTATCGGTCACTATACGTACTTCTAATTGGCAGCAACAAGCTTGGCAGTTAGCACACGTAACAGGCTCTGGGGTGGTAGAAATATTTTCAACGGGAATAACAATATGAGGCATAGTGACTTACTTTATTGAATAAGCCACTAGGATACAGTAACTAGTTTAACGCGCTAGTAGTTTTGCTTTAATATCGCTGTAACGCATCTGCTCGCACAGTGCAAAGCCACTCAGCTGGCGCACTTTATTACGCGCAAATAATGGCACACTCATCCCCGCTAAAAAGCGGCATTGGGTTTCAATACCCACATTATGATTACCCTTGCCTGCCATATGCGCTAAAAACTCATCGACCTTTTGATAAATAAGTTGCTCGTCAACATATGCAGGCTCTATAGAGTATTCAAGCTTAACGGCATGACCTCTACATACACTACAATGCCCACATTGCTCAGGTGCATTTTGATCATCAAAATAGCGCGCTAAGTTATAGCTCAAACAACTTTTTAGCTCAAAAAATCGTATTAATGCAGCAATACGCTTAATTTCGGCTTGTTCTTTATCGGTAAAGTAATCATGAAGTTGCTGGGCAAGTTCAGGGTTATTTATAACCTCTCCATGCACTTTGTATACTTGGGTAATACGTTTGGTTTCAAGCGTTATTAAGTTTTTTTCGGCTAGGTAATCAAGGGCTGCCACTACGCGTTTTCGATCAACCTGCGCTGCTTGCGTAAGGGAGTCAAAATTTAGCGTGCCCCATATTTTTTTAAAATCGGTGTGGCTAAATATTTGTGTTAAAAACGCTTGGCGTTGCTCATCAAAATGACCAAGTAGCTCGTTTTTATCAACCAAAAATTTATATTTAAAATCGGCGTAGTAAGCATATTGCGGCGTTATTGCGCCTTGTATTTCTAGTTGTACTAGTAAGGTTTTAAGTGCTAGTTGCCTAATATTACTTTCGCTTGAAAGGCTGTATTCTTGCATTTCCCATTGCTGGTGGCTTTGGCGAATATCGTTAATTACATATTCAATACCGCTAAGCTCAGGGGTGTCGCCATATACAAAGTTTTCGACCGTGTTTAGGCCATCTAGGTTAGCAAGTGTGTAACAGTTTGATGAATTGCCATCGCGCCCTGCACGGCCAATTTCTTGGCTGTAGTTTTCTATCGATTTAGGTAAGTCGTAATGTATAACAAAGCGAATATCCGATTTATCAACGCCCATCCCAAAGGCAATGGTTGCCACCACTACATTAATTTTACCGCCCATAAAGTCATCTTGAATTTGCCAGCGTAGCGTATCTTCAAGCCCTGCATGATAAGCAACTGCATGCAAACCTTGCGCACTTAGTACGTTAGCTACTTGCTCGGCGCTTTGCTGTAGGGTTACATACACAATACCTGGCCCGTTTTGCGCGCGTACAATGTTGGCAAGCTCGGTGTTTTTATCGGCGGTTTTAACGCTCAGCACGCTTAAATCTAAATTAGCGCGGTAAAAGCCCGTTTGCACAATGCACTCAGGCGCAATAGCAAAGCGCTCTGCCATATCGCGTTTTACTTTTTTAGTCGCCGTTGCAGTAAGTAACAACACTAAAGGAATATTAAGCTCTTCGCGGTAACGCGGCAGTTTAAGGTAGTCGGGTCTAAAGTTATGACCCCATTCTGATATACAGTGCGCTTCGTCTACCACTAACATCGAAAGCGTCACTTGGCTTATAAACTCTCTAAAACGCTCGTTTTTAAAGCGCTCAACCGACACCATTAATACTTTAATTTTACCGTTTCGCACATCATTCATTACAGTGCTGCTTTGCATTTGATCTTGGCTCGAATCAAGGCTAGCTGCATAAATACCTTTGCTATTTAAAAAGCTAATTTGATCTTTCATCAACGCAAGTAAAGGCGAAACCACTAACGTTAAATTTGGTAAATGCAACGCAGTTAATTGATAGCACAACGATTTACCCGAGCCGGTCGGAAATATCGCAAGCGACGATTGACCATTTAAAAGCTGCTCTATGGTTTGTTGTTGCCCTGTTCTAAATTGGCTAAAACCAAAGTGCTGCTCAAGTGATTGAATTAGTGGCGCGGTCATAAATGTCCTTTAGGTGGCTAAACAATAGTCATGCTTATAAAAATGCGGTGCAGATGAAATATTTGCAACTCAGTATACAACAAATAACATTATTTATTGCTGACATCGGTTTTTTTTAGGCGCAAACTAGGCACCCATAAAATGAGTAGTAACTACTTGTTGCCAAAATAATTTATTGATACCCAAGTCACCTTAAAAAACTAATAAAAAATACAGATCACTTGGGTATATTATTTTTAAGGGCAACGTTATGAGTATTACAATACCTAAAATCGTCGTTATTGGCGGTGGTGCTGGCGGATTAGAACTTGCAACCCAACTGGGGCATAAGCTAGGGAAAAAAAAACAAGCAGATATACTGTTAATAGACAAAAACCGTACCCACATATGGAAGCCGTTACTGCACGAAGTAGCGACAGGCTCTATTGACCCTGATTTAGATGGCGTTGTGTATTCAGCACATGCCGCAAAGCATCATTATCGTTTTCAACTTGGTACTTTTTGCAATATAGACCAAAGCAATAAAACAATTACTCTCTCCCCACTTAACGATGAGTTAGGTCACACTATTTTACCTGGTCGTACAGTACGTTACGATCACCTTGTTATTGCCATTGGCAGCGTAAGTAACGACTTTAATACCCCTGGTATAAAAGAGCACTGCTACTTTTTAGATTCAAGCCAACAAGCAGAACGCTTTCAGCATTCATTACTAGATAGCTTTACGCGCCTTCATCAAGACGACAACCAACAGCAATCACTTAATATTGCCATTGTAGGCGGCGGTGCTACAGGTGTTGAACTCTCAGCTGAGCTTTACCATGTATCTGAGCTATTAAAGCTTTATGGTTTAACAAATATGTCGTCTAAGCGTTTGCATATTCATTTAATAGAAGCCGGCCCGCGTATTTTACCTGCATTACCAGAGCGTATTGCTGTTAGCGCCAAACGCGAGCTATTAAAGCTTGGCGTGAACGTGCGTGAGCAAACTCAGGTAAAAGAAGGCACCGCACAAGGCTTTATCACCAAAGATGAAGAACACATTGATGCTGACATTATGGTGTGGGCAGCAGGCGTAAAAGCACCTGACTTTATTAAAGACTTAGGTATTTTTGAGCTTACTCGCAGCAACCAAATTCAAGTAAATGAGTTTTTACAAAGCACCGTTGACGAAAGCATTTTTGTATTAGGCGATTGCTGCGCATTTACCCAAGCCGATGGTAAGCAAGTACCGCCACGTGCACAATCGGCGCATCAAATGGCGCAGTGCGTCGAAAAAAACCTCATAGCAACGTTAAAGCAACAGCCACTACGTGGCTTTAAATACAGCGACCATGGCTCGTTAGTTAACTTATCAAGCTACAGCACAGTGGGTAACTTAATGGGTAATCTAACCAGCAATACCTTTTTTATTGAAGGTAAAATTGCCCGCTTTATGTATATATCGCTTTATCGCATGCACCAGCGTGCTATACACGGCAGCGCAAAAACCTTTGCATTATGGATAAGTGAAAAAGTGCTGCGTGTAGTGCGTCCAAAAATGAAATTACACTAACTAATATTAAAGGCAGTAATGCAGCTTTAGCGGTATTGCTGTCTTTAATTTTTAACATTGACTGTATAAAGTATTTAAAACAACTAAGGGAATTTGGGTTATGACGGGTAAAACGCTAATTTTTAACTTTGACGGCACAGGAAACGAGCCCCGTGACGCAGAGCAATTTAGCTCAGAACACTTTAAAGAAGACGCCAGTATTTCTAACATTCTAAAATTGCACTTACTACTTGGCGGCAAATTAGAAGGCTCCCCTGTTACTCCATTTCCAAACCAACTCTGTTTTTATTATCAAGGTATTGGCACTAAAGGTAGCCGTTTAAAGCGTGTATTAAACCAAACACTTGCGCCACGTGGTGACGACGTGGCAAGTATTTTAAATCAAGCGTTAAACGACTTTAAAGCTCACTATCAACTAGGCGATACCTTACTTTTAACTGGTTTTAGCCGAGGCGCGGCACTTGCTAGGCGCTTTGCAAAATGCTTAGAGCTATTAATAAGCGAGCGTGTATACCTTTGTGTATTTGATACCGTTGCGTCTATTGGGTTTTCAAAAATAAGTAAAGCCGCTATTGGCGCAGAACATGTTATTTTTGAAAACCACACTATAGCCACAAATATTACTCAAGCTTTGCACTGTGTAGCCGTTGATGAAAAACGCCGCGCGTTTGAACCCACATTAATGAACACTCAAAGCAACATTACCGAGCTGTGGTTTGCTGGCGCGCACTCTGACATTGGTGGCGGCTATTACCGCGATGGGCTAGCTGATATTTGCTTGCGCTTTGCATTAGAGTGGTTAATAGAACAGCCTCTTAATATATCCTTGTTAACCAGTCACGATATAGATTACGAAGCATTGCTGCCTAATAGCAACTTAATAGCGCAAGATGATGTAACCGTTATTCCTGATCCACTCGCGTTGAGCCATCAACAAAACTACTTTTGGTTTAATCCGCTATTTAAGCTAATTGATAGAGACTGCCATGTACTCGTTGATAACGAAGCCAGCAAGCTTGAGCCCTTAGTACATCACAGCGTAGCTGAGCGAATAAACAAACTAACCAGTTACCGACCTGAATCGCTTAAAAAACTACATTATAAAATTAGCTATAGCGATAGTAGTACATTGCGCTTTACCGGTCTTAGCGCACATATAATGCTCGCAAATCAAAACATGAGTGTATTGGCAGCAAACCAAAGCCAAGATGTTATGGCATTTGCCTCTGAGCTTTATAACTGCACAGGGCTAATGCTAGAGCAAGGCGCGACTTATCGCTTTACACCTTATCCTGATCAGTATTGGTTTGATGATGGTATAAAATGCCCACCTTCGGGCTGGCATCGCGATAACGTACAACTTGGCGTAAAAGAAATCCCTATTGCTTTGCTAGAACCCTTTAGACGACTTGCAAGCGCACAGTGGTTTTCATTGGTTGGTGCTATTAATAAAAACGACGATCACTTATTTGAAATAGCTGACGGCGCAGATATTAAAATAGAAAAATCTGGTGAGTTTTGCCCGTTTGCAAACGACTTAAACCGCTTTTATGGGGCTAATGCAGGTAAGATTAAAATAAAAGTAACACGTTTGAGTTAACTAACTTAATTTGCAATATTTGTGTAAACGAACACTTTTGGCGCTTAAAAAGCGCTTTGCAGAAGTATTTGAACTACACGAATATTAAACCCAATATGCCAAATTACTAGAAGCTGCGCTTCTAACGTGAGCAAGCTCTACGTCTACAACACAGCGTTTCACGTCAAATTCGATGTAATCAAAACACCTGTAGACGCGCAGCTTGCTGGCGTTTAAAAGCAACGCTTTTACTTTAATTGTAGTGGTTAAATAATAAAAAATAATGAGAAGCTGCGCTTCTAACGTGAGCAAGCTCTACGTCTACAACACAGCGTTTCACGTCAAATTCGATGTGATAAATGATAGATAAAAGACGCGCAGCTTGCTGGCGTGAGTAATTCGACAAAAGCCCTATTTGATCGGTGCTATTTAAGCCGCGATTAAATAGGACTCTTGTCCTGAATGTTTGTTGCTACGCTTAAACGAGCCTTTACCTTTTTTAGCTTTAACAACTTGTGGTTTAAATAATTTAGAGGTTACCAACGCCGCTAGTGCATTGTGGTTTATAACGCCTCGCCCTGTGTCTACCGCGCTGTTGCTTGCGGTTTTTGCTTTAGATTTTTTAGTCATACATTTCCTATAAACTAATTGGTTATTTTAAGTTAAATAATAAAAAGGCTTTTATATTAGCCTAATTAAGAGATGGCGATTGTAGGCTTAATTTTCAACCGCGCAAGTGTTTTTAGTAGCCTTTTTGTGCTTTTTTAATAATAAAAAAAGCGCAGTTAATAACTGCGCTTAATGTTGTTTTAATTTGCTTTATAAATTAAAAACTAAAGCTTACTTTTGCGTAATACGTTCTGCCATCAAAGCCGTAAGGCAATGCACGTACAGGGTATTTAAACGCGCCATTAGTGATAAAGTTAAGTACTTCGTCGTCACCTAATTCGTCTGGCGTTTCGTCAAATACGTTATCGGCACCCACCGAAAGCGCAAACATATCGTTAATTTGGTAACTAACATTTAAATCAACTAACACAGCCGACTCAACCGTGCTTGTTGGTTTAAACGACCCCGTTGGAGAAAGCTCACCAGGTAGTGAAATATGGTCGTTACCAAAGTATTTTACGTCTGTTTCGCCAAAGTAGTTAAAGCGAAGTGTTGATGTGTACGCATCGCGCTCATAGTCAAAAGTAAGCGTTGCACGTTCGCTTGGTTGTCCGTCTGTAAAAAAGCTACGTTGTAGGTCATCAAAAGCAACTTCTTCAGGTATACCGTCTTCTGCGTTTACGCTATCAATTTTAGTATCGTTTAAGTTACCCGCAAAGGTTACTCCAAAATTACCGCCCTCAACATCAGTACGGTACGATGCAATAATATCAACACCTTGCGTAGTCGAATTAACTGAGTTTGAAAAGTAGTTAGCTTGTACTGCACCAGTGGCTTGTAGGGCAGCGACTGCCTCACTGCTGAACGATACATCGTCAGCGCTTAGTAAGCTGCCAAGAGTAATGCGGTCTTCAATTTCTACGCGGTAAAAATCAACCGTTAACGAAAGCTCACTCGTTACATCGTAAACAAAGCCAGCGCTGTAGTTAGTTGATGTTTCAAGCTTTAAGCTATCAACGCCTAACGCACTTGGGAATTCGCTTCCAGTGTTTGCAGTGAATGACTGCGTTAATGTACCGTCTGATCCTAGATTAGTTGTAAATGCTGTATAACCACTTTGCTGAAGCGATGGCGCCCTAAAGCCAGTAGACACTGCACCACGTACTGCAAAGTCATCAGAGAACTCATAACGTGTTGCTAATTTACCAATTAAATCATCTCCAGCGTCTGAAAAGTCTTCATAGCGCAGTGCACCACTTACGTTCCATGCATCGGTGATCATCGTTTCTACATCTACATAAAATGCATAGCTGTTACGATCGCTGTCGTTTGTTGCCTCAGGGCGCAAGCCGTTATAAGCCTGAAAACCACACTCAGCAAATTGATCCGGATCGTTTACTGAAGGGTAAGAGGTATCTGTATTTGCAAAACCACATGCGTATGATGCTTCATCGCCTGCAACTATTTCGTAGTTTTCTTTACGGTACTCTGCGCCTACTGTTACATAAAGAGGCTCGCTGCGACCAATATCTACAACACCGTTTACATCAAGATTAACGGTTGTTTGATCAAATCTAAAACCACCTGAGTAACCGCCCGTAGGACCTGCATTAGCTGCAATATCGGCATCGCTCGCACTTGGGTTGTTAAATAAGTACTCAGCCGCGTAAGAGGCGTTTAATGTATTGCGCGATGTAAAATCGTATTGGTTTTCGCCATACACTGCCGATACATCGTAATTCCAATCTGTGTTTATATCGCCTTTAAAACCAAGCGCTAATGAAATGTCTTGTGCTTCGTTGTATATGCGCGGTAAAAAGCCATCACTGTATACTTGTGTTACATTTTTAGAGGCTTCGTTAAAGTTACGGTAAAAACCATTACCCAATGCCGTACGTTCAGAGTAGCCACCAAATGAGTAAAGCTCACCGCCACCCATTGGTAAGGCCATGTTATAAAATAACGAAGTAAACTCACTTTCTGAATTACCTTGGCTCCAGCGTACATCCTCACTAAGCGTACCTGGCTCAACATTAAGCGAGCCACCTGTATCGCGCTCGGCGCGGTTAGTGCCATCGGCATCTCGATATTCAAGCGATAAATTGATAAAGCCGCCTTCGTTACCTAAATCAAAACCACGGTTTAAACCGGCTGAAATAGTATCGCCGTCACCTTCGCTTGTGCCGCCATACTGCACAAAGCCAGTAGTTATTCCTGTTGAGTTATTAAGTGATAAGTTAATAACGCCCGCAATAGCGTCAGAACCATATTGCGCCGCTGCACCATCGCGTAATACTTCAACGCCTTTAAGTGCAGTTAACGGAATAGCATTCATGTCTGTACCTGCAGCACCTGCGCCTACTGTACCGTTAAGACCAAAAATTGACTGATTATGACGACGCTTACCATTTACTAATACAAGCGTTTGATCTGGTTGTAAGCCACGAAGGGTTGCGGGTCTAAATAAATCAGAACCATCAGAAACCTGAGTACGTGAAAAGTTAAATGAAGGCGCTGTAGCTTGTAAGCTTTGCCCAAGCTCAGTAAAGCCACCTTTAGTTAGATCATCCGCATCAATTAAATCAATAGGAGAAGAAGACTCTGTAGAGGTACGGTTAGATACACGCGATCCTAATACAGAAATTTGCTCAATATTTTTCGCTGCTTGAACTGGTGCTTCTTCTGCGTTAACAATGCTTGGTGCGCTAAACGCGAAAGCAACTCCAACAGCAATTGTGTTTAAACGGTATGTTGGCATAGTGACGACCCTGTTTTGTGTTCTTATAATATGTGTGCAGTTATGGTATTCATAACCTGTTGCAAACATCCTAGCAACATATGCAAACAAAAAGAAATGAAAAAAACTAAATTTTTGGTCTAAGTATGCAAATAAATTTCAAGATAAGAATAAATCACATTAAATAGATTAAAATACACACAACTAAAGCATAAAACATCAAAAAACCGAAAGATTGCAGTTTGTTTACATTATTGTTTTATGAGTTATTCATTACTTTTAGGGGTAACAGGCAACGAATAGTCGTACCGATGTCTATTGTGCTATTAACTTCTATTTTTCCGTGGTGATCGCGTACCATAGCGTACACAAGTGTCATACCCATTCCAGTTCCTTCTCCAATATCCTTTGTTGTATAAAATGGATCAAATATGTGCGCTTGAACTTCTTCGCTCATACCGCAGCCGTTATCTTTTACTTCAATACATATGTGTTCTGTTACTTCAAAAACATTAACTTCAAGAATACTGCCTTTGGTTGTATTGAACTCGCATGCTTGACGCGCATTCATTAATAAGTTTATAAAAATTTGATTAATAGACGACAAATTACAGAATATCTCGGGCACCAGATCAAAATGCGTTTTAACTTCACATAATTTAAGTTGGTTACTCAATAACTTTAATGCGTTATTTGCGGCTTCAATTACATCAATATATTGTTTATCTTGATTTGCGGTTGAATGAGTAAAGTTTAATAAATTATGAACTATGTGTTTAATGCGCCTTAAGCCTTCTAAACTATCGTTTATTTGTGCTAAAAACTCGCTACCAATCCACGAAAAATGTTGTTGTTTATTTAAAAGAGCTAATTCACTTTTATAACACGTCTCGGGAATGTCGTTATTTAGGTATTGATCGTTAAGCTTTAGCATTGCAAATAAGGTAGGTGCTACATGTTGAAGGCTTTCAATATTACTCATGGCATAAGCAAGGGGGTTATTTATTTCGTGTGCAACACCTGCACACAGCGTGCCCAAGGTTGCCATTTTTTCTGTTTGAATAAACATTTTTTGTTGATGTTCTAAATCAGCTACTTTTTTTTGTAGCTCATTGTTAATGGCAACTAAAACGCAGCTTTTATCTTTCAGTAGCTGCTCGGCAGTTAATCGTTGTTTTTTTTCTTCTAAAAAAGCGTGCTCAAAATTATTTGATCCATTCATAGCTTGTATCCTTATAGCTTTAGTAACTAACGTTTAGTCGCCCGAGCACAATAATGCAACTCTAATAGTTTTTTAAGCTACGCTTAATTAAGGAAAAAGCATTTTCAGAGCTAAGTTTATCTTAACTAATTTATTCAATCGAAATGCAAAATTGGTAATCATCGTTGCAGTTATCAACAAGCGTTAATAAGAGCTTTGAAAATTTACCCTCTACATTAGTCAAATAAAGGTGAACCAATGATAAACACAATACCAGGCGCACCAATAAATCGTATTGATGTATTGTGCGTTGATGATGACGAAATAGTATTGCGCTCTTTAACACGGTTACTTAAAACGAATGGGTTAACAAACATAGTTTGCGACAATCCTGAGAGTGCTTTAAAGCTTTTTAAAAACCATGAGTTTGGTTTAATTATTAGTGATATGCGTATGCCAAAAATGAATGGCGCGCAATTTTTAGAAAAAGCACGGGCGTTAGCACCCGATACACAGCGTATTTTATTAACAGGCTATGCAGATATAGAAACCACACTTGCAGCAGTGAACCAAGGGCAAATTAATGGTTATATTCAAAAGCCATGGCAAAATGATTTACTACTGCGCAGTATTAATAACAGCCTCGAAAAGTTCGAACTAAAAAAGCAAAACCAACTATTAGAAGCCCAAGTTAAAACACAAAACCAAGAGCTGCTTGAACTAAATAACACGTTAGAGCAACGGGTAGAAAAGCGCACTAAACAAATCAAGCAAGTTTTAAAAAAACTAGAAGATGCAAACGAGCGAGAAAAACACGAACATAAATCAACTGTGGAGTTACTGTATAACTTTGTTAATGCAAATCCGCACCTCGATGGTAATAAAGCACAGAACATTGCAAATACCTGCACCCAAATAGCGCTTTATTTAAACTTATCGCAAAAAAGTATCGATCTTGCGCCTATGGCAGGTTATTTAGCGCAAATAGGTTTACTTGCTATGGATCCCGAGCTTTACAAAAAACCGGTTAATAAATTAAGCGAATTACAACGTAAAACGTTTTATACCCACCCTAGTACGGCGCAACTAATGCTAATGCCCGCAATGCACTTACACGACTTGTCAGACGCGATTTATTATCAATTTGAGCGCTACAATGGTAATGGTATACCTAAAGGGCTTGCCGGAAATGATATTCCTATTGGTGCTATGGTATTAGGACTAGCGCGCGACTACTGGGATGCCTTTGAGCAAAGCATTGCTAAAAATGAAAAAGAGAGGCATGAACAGGCTCTCGAAAACGTAAAGCTTTATAGCGGCACTTTTTATCATCCAAAAATTGTGCGCGCCTTGGAGGTAAGCCAAGTAAAAATGCAGGAGCAAAAAAGTACATCAGGTTCTGTGCTTATTTGTTCAGCGCAAGACCTTAAAGAAAACATGGTACTTGGGCATGCATTACATAACCACACTGGTATTATGCTACTACCTAAAGGTCATGTGTTTATTCGCAAATCAATCGAAAAACTTCAACAGCTCGAAGCCAAAAAACCAACGCCGTTTAGAATAATGGTTAAAACTTCTAAATGATTGATCTAAAGCGGGCTTTTATTCGTTACAATGTGCTTCAATAGTTTGAACTAAATTGAAATAATTTTATTTTAAGTTTAGGTTTATACCAACTACATCATTAATTTTTGCTTGAAGGAGCATAACGTGTCGCGATTTTCTGCCGTTACCGACAATCCCCACGACGGGCGTTTTAACCAAAAAACGGGAATATTACTTACTAACCTAGGTAGCCCTGACGCGCCAACTGCTGCTGCTTTACGTACTTACTTACGTGAGTTTTTATCAGATCCCCGCATTGTAGAAATACCACGCTTAGTATGGATGATCATACTCCACGGAATTATTTTACGTGTTCGCCCAAAACGCTCGGCAAAATTATACGAAAGCATATGGACCAAAGATGGCTCGCCACTTACCCATATTACTCGCCAACAAAGTATTAAGTTAAATGCCCTGTTAAAAGAGCAAGGTTACACAAATACCGAAGTTGTTATGGCAATGCGTTATGGCAATCCATCAATTGAGGCAGGTCTGGAAGAGCTAAGAGATAAAGGCTTAACACGTATTATAATAATGCCAATGTATCCGCAATACTCTAGCCCAACTACCGGCTCTACTTTCGATGCGGTATCAAACGTGTTGCGAAAGTGGCGTTGGGTACCAGAACTACATTTTATAAATGGATATCATAAAAACACCAGTTACATTGAATCTTTAGCTAACAGTATTAGTGAAGATTTAGAAGCGAATGGTATGCCGCAAAAAATAGTTTTTTCGTATCACGGTATGCCTAAACTGTTTTTAGAACGAGGCGATCCGTACCACTGTTTATGCCTGCAAACTACGCGCTTAGTGGTCGAAAAACTTGGTCTAGATAAAGAAAAAGTAATAAGCACGTTTCAAAGCCGTTTTGGTAAAGCTGAGTGGTTAAAACCTTACACAGATGCAACTCTTGAAAGCCTCCCTGATGAGGGTATAAAAGACGTAGCAATAATAAGCCCAGCTTTTAGCGCCGACTGCCTAGAAACACTTGAAGAGTTAGAGCACGAAAACCGAGAAATTTTTGAAGAAGCTGGTGGCGAAAAATACCGTTACATAGCGGCATTAAATAATAGAGATGACCACATTAAAGCTATATTTGATGTAATAAAACCAATGCTATAAAGCTTTAATAAAAAACAGTAAACTTTAAGCGGTGTTAATTTTAACATCGCTTTTTGTTTTTTTATACAGCCAAAAACAATTTAAAAGCGAGGTATAAAACCTCACCTACAACTACACATACACATACACCCGCAGAAAACACCGACCCCGTAGGTGCGATTTTACATCGCGCTCATGTAACGTGGCTTTAATTCTTTAAAAATGAAAGCGAGGTATAAAACCTCACATACAACCACACAAACACCGGCAGAAAACACAGGCCCCGTAGGTGCGATTTTACATCGCGCTTATGTAACA